>VGSX01000044.1 GCA_016874895.1 Deltaproteobacteria bacterium | reverse complement strand
CCGCTGGCCTCCCACTCATTGAGAACCGCCTTAAGCCGCTGCTGGGCTTTCCAGACAGCCTGGTAATCTCGATCGGTGGGGAGGCGGTACTGCCGTCCCATTATCCCAGGCTGCAGCGTCACCACCGCCGACATTTTGGCCCCGCCGATACGGTTGCCCTTGTCATCAAAAATCACCTCGGCGCCGCCCTTTTGCGCCGCCAGTTGCGCCCGGACGCGCTCCGGCGGCAATACCGTGTGGCAGCAAAGACAGGTGGCCTTGGCCCGGGTTACGGTGCCGTGAGGGACTTCCTTATCATGTTGCGGCTCGAAGACTACAAATTCAAGGCGGGGCGATTTTTCCCGGTACCGTTTTTTTCGAGCCACGAGCGTCAGCGAGTGGTCATCATGACCACCATGGTCAAACTCCACCAACACCCTCTCCACATTTTCGTAAACCGCCAGCGGCTCCCCCTGCTCCCGCACAGTATAATGAATGGCCGCTTCCACCTGCTCAGGTTTCCACAAATACCTGGTGCTGCCATGGCGGGTCCAGCGTTTGCACTCCGGATCATCAAGGCCGGCTTGATTCAGGTGACGGCTGGCATAGGCTTTAAAATCGTTCATGACCTTTTCCGGGGGTGCAAGGGCTTGCACAACGACATGCACATGGTTGGTCCGAACGTGGGCCGCCAGCAATGACCAGCCCCGGTATCGGCAGACCTCTTGAATCGATTTAAGGACTATAAGGCGACGCGGTTCATCCAGTAGATACGGAGGGCCAGTCATCAATTCCTGGGCGGCCTTCAGACGCCCTTCGTCCGGCGGCAGGACCGGGGTGCCGGGAGTATTATGGCGCCGGTCGACGGAGCCGGTGGGGCTGCCGTGGAGACGGGTGCCGTAGCAGGTAAACGTGATGAGGTAGGATAAGGGGATGGGGCGGTCGGTATTTTGATCCACTCCCTTACGGTCGTGGCTCGGATATTGGTCGTGGCTCGGTTTTTGGGCGGGGGGAGGAATTACTTTCCAGTAGCGCAATGCAATCTTTTTATTGGCTTTTTTGCAGAGCCAGAATGACCGCAGCAGCGGAATTTCGGCCCCGCAAAGGGGGGATTCGCACCTGACCGTCCGGGCCCACAAGTAGGCCATGGGAGTGGCCCCATCCGGGTCTTTGGGATAGAATTCGGCCAGTTCCTGCTCCGCCTGCTTCTTGACTTCAGCCCCCACCCGGCGCAGTTCGGTGGCCAGTTCCGGCCCGTGGCGCGGGATGTCTTCCAGCATAACTTTTAGAATGAGGCAGGCCACGGGGTTGAGGTCGCTGGCAAAGGCCTCACAGCCCAAACGTAACGCTTCCAAAGGGATAGACCCCCTACCGGCGAATGGGTCGACAACCAGTGGGGGGTCTTCCCCATGTGCAGCCTTGACCAGTCCCCGACCTACCTCAAGATACACGGCGTGATCGGCCGTATCCCAGTTAGCGAACTCACCGATAAACCGGAGCAAAGCCCGGCGCAGATCTATATCTTGGGGGCCGACTTTACCAAGCAGCTGCGGTAAAAGAGTGCGGGCCTGGACCTTAAATCCTTCAGGGCAAAACGTATCGTACGGATCGGGCAGCAAGAGCCCGAGGAGCATGGCCCGGCAGGCGGCCAGGGGGCGCCTGGCCCACCACAGATGGAGCGTGGACGGGTGCCCGTGCCGAATGGACTTCTCCCGAGCCGCGTGCTTGGAAACCACAGCAATGGGGAAGTCAACTTCGGCCAGACGCTTGCATTCCCTGGGGATCAATGATGCCCTCCGAAAGTGCCCTTAGACAACGGATAGCCCGTTTAAGACTAATGGATTGTTCTGATGCAATGTCTGGCCGCCAATATTTTGAGATAAATTCTATAAGTCGAGACGGGTAAGCCTGTCCAATCTGCCGTCCGCTTTCAGGCCGTGGCACCATGTCTTGCCGGATATCCCTGCGTCGTGAAACTCTTGATAGATTGACGATAAATTCCTTAGGGTTCTCCAAGTCCTCCGGATACAAGGGAACCTTGCTCAAGGCAACGCTAAGAAATTGGGCAATTCTTTCTCTATCAGCGAGTAACCAAGCCTCGATTTCCCGCACTGCAACCCTAAAACAAAGACGTGGTGACGGGTCTGGCAGCCAGGCTTGTCGTAATAAGGGTGCGCAATCAAAATTGTTGTCGAGGTCTACAAGGATGATCCAGGGCCTGTGTTGTGCGGCATTATTGTATCCCATAATTTTGTTTCTCAAATATGACTTCCCCTTTTTTCCATAGACATCCCCAACTTTGGCATGCACATAAGTAATAAGTTTTCTCACCACGGCCTCATCCACAATTCCCTCAACAGCTGCCGAGACGAATACATCACCAGCCATTTTCATGAATCTCCCAAAAGAGTTAGTTGTTCTGGGCTATCGGGACGGGTTTTCGGTATAATAGCCTCGGCGAGCGTTAATCCTCCGTTCAAGAGATTTCGGACATCGTCGAATGAGCTTGCCGCTTCAACCTTCGTCCCTCCCGTTGTTGGGCGGAACACCAAAACTTCATCCAATCCGATGCCCTCATCTTGAAGCAGTTCTGGGGAATGAGTACTCAATATGACTTGCCTTCCAGTTCGGCGTTGGACGCGAGCAAACATCTGTGGCAGGTACCTAACAACCTCTGGATGCAAAGATAATTCCGGTTCTTCTAGTAAAAGCGGCCCGTCTCCTTCCATAACCGCCCATAATAACCCCATCAGGCGTAAAGTACCATCTGAAAACTGGTCCTCAGTTTGCCAAGCACCACGCAGGCGCCAGTGTTCGTACTTTCCACGTAGATGAGGCGTGCCGCGTTCGTCCCGCCATAGTTCGATCGCCGAAAGTTGTGGTACAGCCACGCTCAAGGCATTTTGAATTCGTCTTAATCGAGCAGCCCGTGTCTTTTCCGGAGTCTTGGCAATCTGCTCCAAAAAATCGCCGCCAAACGGATCATTTAAACGGCCAACCGAACGGTCCGGCTCTCGGACCAACTGCGGAACAATATGCAGATACCGGATAGATGCAAAAAATGATACCATTTCTCGAAAATCCCGGTTTACATTGACTTGCTCGACATGGCTCTGCGTCAACCTCTCCGGGTCTTGTTTGTCTTCCTCGTTTGGACGTATGAGGAGTATTTGGTCATTGCGAACTACTTTTTCCCTGATAAGGCGCGCCCGGCGTTGTGAGTCTTGCTTAAAGGTTATCTCAAACTCCCAGCGTGTACTTTCTTGTTGCTCAATAACCACGCCAATCTCAATCTCTGAATCCCGACGAGCGGCAAGGCAACGAATAGTTCCGACTCCACCCCGCCGGCGGCTTGCCTCTTGAAATCCGCCACCTGGAGAGGCTAAATCCCTCAGAAAACGGAATGCATCCAAAAAATTAGATTTCCCAGATGCGTTCGGTCCGACGAGTATGACACGGTTTTTAATATCCACATCGACTTGGGCAAAGTTCTTCCAGTTTTTCAGCCGTATATTTGCGAATCTAAGCATCTTGTTCTTTTCACTCATCGGCTTGTTCCTCTTGCCTGAATTTTAGGATTTTCTTTAGTAAACCAATGAATTAATTTGCACTATCATCGCGTAAGTCTTAGTAATCTCTTACTGTCAAAGAGGTTGTTACCCCATTTATTACCCCATTAATAGGGTATTACCCCTTTTCCTCCAGACGGCGCCATTTGGCATCCCGGCCCTTACCCAGGATTTCCAGTTTCCCTGCCTCACGCCAGCGTTTCATGACTGCCTTGATGGTTTCCCGGCTGACATTGGGGCAGAACCGTTCTACGTCGGCAATGCCGAAAGGACCGGCAAAGTTTTGCAAGGCATATTCCACCAGTTCGGTCTTGGTGCCGCGGCGGGGCACTTGACGGGAGGCCCGCTCTTCGAATTCCCGGTAGGCTAAGCGCCAGGAAGAGAGCAGGTAATTGAACCAGGGCAGGATATCATGGCGATTGTCGTGCCAGCCGACGGAACTCGCCTTCAGGACGGCGTAATAATCCTCCTTGGTCTGCTCCATTAGCCGCTCTTGGCTGATGTAGCGTCCGACCTCATAACCATGCTGGTAGAAGGCCAGGAGCGTCAGCAGCCTGGAAACCCGGCCGTTGCCATCCCGAAAGGGGTGAATGCAGAGGAAATCCAGGATCAGGCAGGCCGAGGCCAGGAGCGGCGGGATCTGCCATTGGTCCAGGGCATGGCCATATCCCTGGCAAAGCTCGGCCATGGCTTCCGGCACCTGTTCCGGGGGCAAGGGTTGAAAGCGGACCTGGCGGCGGCCATCGGGAAGAATTTCGATGATGTCGTTGGGCCTGGTTTTCCATTGGCCGGCGTCGCCGCTGGTGCCTCCCTGGGCCAGGGCGTGGAGAAGGAGACAGGTTTCCGGGGTGATGGGGATCCGGCGGTAATCGGTGTGAATCCAGTTCAGGGCCAGCCGATAGCCGACGATCTCTTCTTCGGAACGGTCCCGCGGCCGCGCCTGGCCCAGGACCAGCGGCCGCAGACGGCTCTGGTCCACGGTCACCCCCTCGATACGGTTGGACGATTCGGTGCTCTCGATGAGGGCCATTTCCCGGAAAGTGGTTAACAGCTGCGGCGACTGTTGCTCAAACAGCTGCTGCCGTCCCTTGGCTTCGGCCAGGGTCTCCAGCAGCCAGACGGTGGCCAGGGGCAGCCGCAGATCCCGCAGTCTGGTCCCCCGAAAGCTCATCATCGGCCGGGCCCTCCGAACGGGTCGGCCTGTTCCCGAACCGTCAGAGGCTGGGTCATGGCGTCTACCTCCAGCCGATAGTGGGCTACCTTGGTGACCTCGCGCCAGGCAAAGCGGGCCGGGTCCTTTAGTTCCCGCTGCCACTGGAAGGAGAGGTTGGCCGGACAGACGATGAGAATGCGCTCGGCCAAACCGCGCAGCTGGAGTTCCCGGATCAGGAAGCCAGCCATGATGGTCTTGCCGGCCCCGGCATCGTCGGCCAGCAGGAAACGGACCCGGGCCAGTTTGAGAAGATAGTCATAGACCGCTTCAAGCTGATGGGGGAGAGGATCGACCCGGGAAATGGAGAGCCCGAAGTAAGGGTCGAACTCCCAGGCAATACCCAGGGCATAGGCCTGCAGGCCCAGACGCAGGAGGTTGCCATCCCCCTGGTAGGTAAAACCAGCCTTAAGAATGATGAGCCCGGCAAGATCGGCGGCACTGAGGGTGACCTTGCGGAAACGTTCGGATTGCGTCCCGACGAGCCCTAAGGTCCACATGCCGTCCCCACTGGCCCGGACCGTCTCAACCCGCATGGGCTCGTTGAACAGGGGACCGGTTATGAGGGAACCTTCGTGTATCGGGCTGCTTAAAGTTGACATCGGTCCCCGTTTTATCGGTTTTTAGGTCGGGTGTCGTCAGCACCGCCCATCTTCACCCACTCGTCCACTTCCTCTTTACGGAACTTCCACAACCGGCCGATACGGTGCGCCGGCATCTGCTTCTCGGGGATCCATTTATACACCGTATCCCGCTTGATACCGATATAGGCCGCGATTTCATCTACGGAAAGCCATCGATCTTCCATACCTAACCCCAGTGGGACAATTTCTGGTCTGATTACTAAATGGTTTCGTTCTGCTCAATGATGAACCGAATCAAAAATAAATGACTCCCATCGGCCTTTATCCGGCTCGATCAGGAGAAACTGGTTTATAGTGCATGAAGATTGTCCTGCCTGTCAAT
Source organism: Deltaproteobacteria bacterium (assembly GCA_016874895.1). GTDB lineage: Bacteria > Desulfobacterota > Desulfobaccia > Desulfobaccales > Desulfobaccaceae > Desulfobacca. The sequence continues at coordinate 11,120 of VGSX01000044.1, read as the reverse complement.
CTTTTTCTTTGGATTTTTTTTAATGCAGGCACAAACTTAGAAATGTTCTTTGTGAGAGTCGTCCAGCCTTCCGTATGCAAACTCATTAATGCAGGTATGATGAGAGAAAAAAACAAGCGGGGGGCTTTGGAGAAATTGGGTACTTCACTCTTTATCTCATGACCGGAAATTAACATGAATTTATTTCTCGTGAGATAAATCAGTTGAAAAAATTTTTGCCTCTTCGCTAAATTATGTGGGTAAGCAAAATTCGAGTCTGCCTGCTATGAGGTACCCTCTTTTTTGAACCTGCTGGAACAAGCCTTGGCCAAGGGCCTCCCGGACGGTGAGACCGAGGGGTTCGTGAAAATTCTAATCAAGGCCGGTACTGACAAGATCCTGGGAGCCACTATTGTGGCCCGCCATGCCGGTGAGATGATCAGCGAAGTGTCCACCGCCATGGCCGCAGGACTCGGTTTGGGGGCTTTGGCCGCCGTCATCCATCCTTATCCAACCCAGGCAGAGGCGATCCGGCAGACCGGGGACCTGTATAACCGCACCCGGTTGACGCCGTCGCTGAAACGCTGGTTTACCCGGTATTTGACCTGACGACGGTAACTTAGTCCCATTATTCAAAGGTCAGAATGAACGAAACGGAACTGACGAAAGCTATTATCGCCCAATTGGAGCTTACCCTATCCAATACCTGTTCCTGGTGGCCTATACCTCGAAGTACCATCGCCTCAAGAATATGGCCATCAAGGGCATGAAATCGCTGCTTCTCAGCTCCGGCCTGGCCAAGCTGTCCAAGTTTAACCATCTACCGGAGCACGGCGGAGAAGCCTTGCCTGGGGACTGAAAAAAACAGCAAGAGGATGCACCAATATCGAGAAAAACGAGTAATTATGGTAAAATGGAACCCTCATCATTTATAAAAAATTGCGGATATGATGATTTTACTTTCGTCCGTGGCCGAGGATGTATCTTTTTTGTTTAACCTTTTCATTACGTTAGCAAGGAAGTCGAAAGACTCGAATAGTGTCAGGAGTGAAGATGGCTTTCCAAAAAGCTCTCTGGACCAGATTTGAGTTTCAGGGGACCCCCGTTTATGTCAGGGGAGATAAACCCGATTGGTTTGTTCCTAACGAGACCGGCGACAAAATTCTGCAGGAATTATCAAAAAATGGCAAAAACGGTCTCGATATCTCGGCGCAGCGGTTTCTGGCCCGCCTGCCGGACGAGCCGGTTCGGGCCTATCAAGGGCGGGCCGCCTTCCTGAACACCGATCATCTGCGCGAAGTCTGGTTTCATATCACTGACCGCTGCAATCAAGCCTGCCGCCACTGCCTGTTCGCTTGTTCTCCAGCCACGCAGACAGAAATGCCAGGCTCCCGGATCCGGGAACTGGCCACCCAGGCCAGAGGATTGGGCTGTCGGGTCTTTGCCTTGACCGGCGGCGAACCCTTAGTGCATCCGGAATTCGCAACCATCGTGGACTTCCTCCTGGAAGATGCGGCGGTCCATGTGGTCGTGCTCACCAATGGCACCCTGATGCGGAATTACGCCGAAGCTTTGGCCCGCTGGCCGGCAGACCGGTTTCATCTGCAGATCAGCGTGGACGGACTAGGGCCAAACCATGACCAAATCCGCGGCCAGGGTGCCTTCGCGGCCCTGAAAGATAATCTGGCCTGGCTGCGGGAGAAGAAGATCGCCTCTACTTTATCCATGTGCGTCAATACCAACAATGTGGCGGATATGCCCTGGCTGGCTGATTTTGCCGCCGAGGTTGGCGCCGTCAATATCCACTTCCTGTGGTACTTCAGGCGCGGCCGGGGCGCGGCCGACAGGTTCATGTCTCCGGCCGACATTCTCCCCTATCTGCTGGAAGCGGTCCATCGGGCCACTGCAACTGGCGTCAGCGTTGACAACCTGGAAGCCCTGCGGGCCCAGATCTTTGCCCCCAGCGGCACTAAACACGACGGGGCAGGTAGCGGCTGGGAATCTCTGGCGGTGGGCCCGGACGGCAAGATATATCCCTCACCGGCCCTGGTTGGCGTGGAAGCGCTGGCCGCCGATCTCCATCCCGATCTGGCAACGGCCTGGCGCGGCAGTCCCGTGTTCGAAAAAATGAGACAAGCCTCCGCCATGTCCTTGACATCTCCCTGGCGCTTTCTCCTGGGCGGCGGCGATCCGGATCACAGTTATCTCAGCGGCGGCGATTGGATCGGCCAGGACCCGTATCTGCCACTCTACGAACAACTGGCCCTCTGGATGATCACCCAGGAGACTCGCCAGAAAACCGCCGGTAACGGGCTGCCGGGACTCCGCCTCAAAATGGGAGATATTCTTAAGAGTTGCGGCGCTCACGGGTCCGTTGCCCTGACCCACAGCAACTGTCTCTTGGCCGCAGTCACTCCCGACAGCCGCACCGTAGTGAAGGAATTTTACCAGGTCGCGGCGGCAACACCCAAGGAAGACATCCTCAACCCGGTGTGTTATCCGAACGAGGCCATGGCCCACATCCCGCCGGAATATCGTTTTCGGGGTTACGGTTGCGGCAGTCCGGTCCTGGAGGCGGCTTTGCAGCCCGGCGAAAAGGTCCTGGATCTGGGCTGCGGCACCGGGGTGGAGTGTTTCATCGCTGCCCGCCTGGTGGGGGCTCAGGGCCGAGTGGTGGGAGTGGACATGCTGGAGCCCATGCTGTCCCGGGCTGTCCAGGGCGCAGCCGAAGTGGCCCGGAACCTGGGTTATCACAACCTCGATTTCAAAAAAGGCTATCTGGAGGAACTGCCCCTGCCGGATGCTGAGATTGACGTGGTTTTATCCAACTGCGTCGTCAATCTCTCCGGCCACAAGCGCCACACTTTTGCAGAAATCTGGCGGGTCCTGAAGCCGGGAGGCAGGCTGGTCATCTCGGATGTGGTGTGTGAAACCGAACCCGATCCGGCCATCAGGAATGATCCGGTCCTGCAGGGGGAATGCATTGCCGGCGCCCTGAGCCAGCGGGACCTGTTCGGCCTCCTGGAGGAATCGGGCTTCACAGCCGCCCTGGTCCTGAAACGCTTTCCGTATCGCAAGGTCCAGGGGCACCAATTTTTCTCCATGACCTACGAAGCCCGCAAACCGGTCGCCCCGGCAGCCCGACGGGTTATGTACCGGGGGCCTTTTGCGGCCCTGGTGACGAGCACTGGCGAGATCCTCAGGGCCGGTGCAACCCAGGAACTCGCCCTGGAAGAGGTCCAGGTCAAGGCGGAGGAACTTTTTGTTTTTGATCAGGCCGGAGCCATTATCAACAAAACCCTGGAGCCGCCGTCCTGCTGTCCAAGTCCGGTTCCCGAGGCCAGATTGACTTTGGTCGAGCCAGGTTTGGCAGTCAAACCCGCCTCTGCTTTCCGACCCGAGACCGGCTGCCTGGTCTGCGGCGCACCCGTGGGCTACCTGACACAAGAAGCCCGGCAGACCTGCGCTTTTTGCGGTGAGGTTTTCCTGGCCACAGCCCAGTGCGAAGAGGGGCATTTTGTCTGTAACGCCTGCCATACCCGGGACGCTGAGGCCTTTTTGGAACATATCTGTACCGTGACCACGAAGACCGATCTGATCGATCTGCTCCAGGAAATCCGGCGCCACCCGGCCATCCCGCTCCACGGACCGGAGCATCACATCATGGTGCCTGGCATCATCCTGGCAGCGTACCGGAATCTGGGGAGCCAAGTGCCGGCCACCATGCTGCAGACCGCCCTACGGCGTGGGAAGGGCGTACCTGGCGGCTATTGTGCTTTTACCGGCGCCTGCGGCGCCGCCGTCGGGGTGGGCATCGCCTTCAGCCTCCTCTTGGGCGCCAGCCCCGTCAAGGCCAGAGAACGCCAGCAGGTGCAGCAGGTCATCCAGGCCGTTATTCAGGAACAGGCCAGGTTTGCCGCGGCCCGCTGCTGCCAGCGGGATAGCTGGCTGGCCTTGAAGAAGGCGGCGGCATTGTCTGAAATCTACCTGCCCATTACCTTACGGGCTGACTTTCATCTCGGGTGCCAGCAGGCCCATCTGAACCAGGAGTGCCTGGGGGCAGAGTGTCCTTTATGGACCTGATCGAAGCGGAGTAATGGGTATGATGCTGCCGGTATTAATCATTTTTAGCCGGTTCCCGGAGCCTGGAAAAAGTAAGACCCGGATTATCCCGGCATTGGGAGCGCTGGGCGCCGCCCGGTTACACGAAGAGATGACCCGTCATACCTTACGGACCGCCAGCGAACTGGCGCGGAACTATCCGGTACAGGTGGAGGTGCATTTTGCCGGCGGGAACGTGGAATTAATGCGGCAGGTCTTTGGCCACGAGTTATCCTATCACTCCCAGGTAGAGGGTGACCTGGGGCAGAAAATGCAGGCAGCGTTAGCAACAGCCATGGGACAGGGGGCGGATCGGGCCATAGTGATCGGTTCGGACTGCCCGAACCTTACCCCCGGGATATTGCGCCAGGCTTTTGATGCCCTCAAGTCCTGCGAACTGGTCTTGGGCCCGGCCCAGGATGGCGGCTACTATCTCATCGGCTGCCGGCGAGTCTTCCCGCAGTTGTTTACGAACATCCCTTGGGGGACTCAACAGGTGTTTGCCTGTACTCTTATGGCGGTCCAGAGTCTTGGGCTGAACCCCCATGTATTGGAGACGCTCCCCGACGTGGATCGGCCCGAAGATCTGCCGATTTGGGAAGCGGTCAGGTACAAGCACCGGCATCACAAACACTAACCCTGGCCGAGTAATTATAAATCAAAAAGATAGCAGCACCGGAAAATTAAAGTTAACAGCCGACGAGAGAAATTTATGTCCACTAGAAAGAACGACTGTGAGATTGGTCTCATCGGTTTGGGGACCATGGGCCGGAATCTGGCGCAAAATATTGCCGACCAGGGGTTTGCGGTGGCGGCTAAGGCACACGGAGAGCCCTGCGTGGCTTATCTGGGGCCAGGCTCGGCCGGTCACTAGGTCAAGCCGGAGTGCTCCGGGACATGTTCCAGAACCACATGATGCAGCTCCTGGACCTCATCGCCATGGAGCCGCCTTCGCGTTTTGAGGCCGAACGGGTGCGGGATGAAAAGGTGAAAGGGTTTGGCTCCCTCAAACCCATTACCGGTCCAAGTTCTTTAGAAAACCTGGTGTTAGGGCAGTACGAGGCCGGAGTCATCGACGGGGTCCCGGTTCCTGCCTACCGGGAAGAACCCGGGGGCAGGCCCGACAGTATGATTCCAACCTTTGCGATCATGCGGCTGTTCCTCGACAACTGGCGGTGGCGCGGCGTGCCTTTTTACCTGGCTTCAGGCAAACGCTTGGCCAAGAAACTTACGCAACTTCTTATCAACTTCAAAGAAGTGCCCCATTCCCTGTTTGCCAATATCGATCTGGGGACTATTGCCCCCAATCGCCTGATTTGAGCTATTCTGCCCGAGAAGCGTGCTGGTCTTTCTTCAACCCCCTTATCGAACAGTGCGAAAGCTGCTCTGATAACGGCATTGCAGGCGCTCCAGAAATCAGTGATCAGGATGCCATCGAAAACCTCTTTGAAAAACGTGGACCAGGCGGGCGATCCCCGGGAACGGTCAACCATATAACAGGTAGCCGTAGCGGAGGAGAAACACCACAGCCAGACGATTTTTCCCGACAGGCGCCACCCGGTTTCATCGGCATGCAGCACCCCCGCCTGTTTGATCTGCTGGCCGATTTCTTCATACCAGGCAAAGAAGAGAGCCCTTAAACGCTGCCAGGCGGCCACCAGACCGCCTTCTGAGAGGCGAAATTGTCAGTGAGGGCCCAGAACACTGATTATCTGAGCGATGGTGGCGCCCAGACCATAATGCAGCCAGGCGCTGAAAGCCGCCAGCCGATGACCGTAGGTGGCCTTTGGTAAGGCGTCCGGCACCGACGGTTCCAACATTTTTTACACTGCGGACACCAATGTCGAGGAATGCTGCTCGACGTCAACTATTTTTGCGCGCTTGGCGTCAATTATTCTTGTGCATTGGACCCACCATTAGCATCAACGTTGGAGGGTTCCATAAAATTTATGTAGGCGTTCAGCTATCAGCAATCAGCTTTCAGCAAAAACAATGGGTTAGGGAAACTAAGCGAAAAACCAGTGATCCGCCACCTTAGAATAACTATTTGAATCTAAAGCATTAGCTGACGGCTGTAAGCTGACCGCTGAACGCTTACAAAATAAAAAGGGGTCAAGTATTGCACCTAACCCCTTGATTTTACTTGGTAGCGGGGCAGGGATTTGAACCCTGGACCTTCGGGTTATGAGCCCGATGTTAAATAATTACCACAATTTACCGAGCGGTTTAAAAATATCATTATTTCAAGTAGTTTATGAAAATCGCTTTTCCCTTGACTTACCGGAAAATACCTCTAAAATGAAGCTGAAGGTTGGAAATACGGTTGGAAACAAAACTTATCGGGTTGAGCTAAAAGACCTTCGGGTGTTTTTCGGGTTACAGGAAAAGACCTTCGGGTTAAGCCGGACGGGGGAAAACATGAAACGGTTTAAGACGGATTACAAGGGCGTGTATTACCGGGAGGTGGACCGTATCGGCGGCGGCGGCATTGAGCGGATGTACTACATTGTCTTTAAAAAAGATGGCAAGGTGTTTGAGGAAAAAGCAGGCGGCCAATACCGAGACAACATGACCCCGGCCCGGGCGGCCCGGCTGCGGGCTGACCGAATAGAGGGGAGGCGGCAATCCCGGCAGGAAATCCGGGAGGCCCAGGCCCAGGCCAAAAAAGCTGAGGCTGACAAGTGGACTTTTGACCGGCTTTGGGCTGAGTATAAGAGCAGGAAGCCGGACCTCAAAGGCATGGTGACAGATGATAACCGTTATGAAAAGCATCTGCGGCCCCTTGTGGGCGGGAAGGAACCAAAAGAGCTTACTACCTTTGACGTGGACCGGCTGCGGGTGACTCTAAAAAAGACTCACACGGCTAAAACTGCGGCCAATGTGCTTGAACTGCTGCGGCGGCTGCTAAATTTTGCCAGTAAAAAGCAGCTATGCGAAACCCCTTCCTTCACGATTGAACTCCCCAGGGTAAATAATTGTGTCACTGAGGACCTGACCCCGGAGCAGCTATCCCGGCTGTTAGAAGTCATTGAAGGTGAATTTTACGTTAATCCGGCGGCGCAAATAATGAAACTTGCCTTAGTTACCGGGCTGCGGCGGGGGGAGCTTTTCCGGCTGCAATGGGCCGATATTGACTTTGAGCGGGGATTTATTCACATTCGAGGCCCTAAAGGCGGGGTTGACCAAAAAATACCGCTGAATGACAGCGCCCGGCAGACCCTGGAAGCAATACCCAAAAGTGAAAGCAATTTTGTTTTCCCAGGCCGGGGAGGCGGGGAGCGGGTGTTTGTGGGGAAAGCTGCAAACCGGATTAAGGCCCTGGCGGGGCTGCCCAAGAGCTTTAGACCCCTGCACGGGCTGAGACATGCCTTTGCTTCGATGCTGGCCAGTAGTGGACAGGTGGACCTTTACACCCTGCAAAAATTACTGACTCACAAATCAGCGGCCATGACTCAAAGATATGCTCATTTGAGGGATGGGGCTTTACAGGCGGCGGCTGCGGTAGCGTCCGATATAATTACCCAAGCCGGGAGCGGATCGGAAACGAAGTTTGCAAGGGTTAAATAAACCAGTTTTCCATGGAGCCTCACAGAAAGGGGAGCGAAATGAAAGATGTCATACAAGTATCAATCGATTTTAAAGATTTATTGTTTGCCAGAAATAATATATTACACTATGATGATATTTCTATATTGTCAAATATTTGTATGAAGAAAGTTAAAGAGATTGATGATACTTTGGCTAATTTATTGCCTATGCTAAAAGCCTTTAAATTTAAAGACAAAGATAAGGGATTTTATGATCGTTGGTTACGTGATGATGGTAAGATACGAGATATAATTAAAAATAATATCTTGCTGCTATGCAATATAAATGAAATAATTCAGGAATTATTAAATATTGATTATATGCCACCCAACATAAACAACATAAACAACATAAAAGATATATTAGATCATTTTATTGTTATGAGGTTAATTTATCATTATATAGCGATAAATCATGATAAAACTAATATACATATTCCATTGTCTTTACTATCAATAATTGATTATTCATTCACAAAACTTATATGCATAACAATGAATCTTGCCATATCCATTGTGAGTGAAGGATTATATTTTGACGATATCTCACAGAGAAACCGGAAAATATCTAAGGCGGCAAATTCCGAGAATAAAATAGCACTTAGAAATCATATTGATAGTGCTTATGAAAAAATTGACCGCACCGGCAAGCCGGAAAACAGAATCGCTAAGGAAATCAAAGAGATAATAGAATCAACCACAAATCATACATGTGATACCAAAACTGTAAAGCGATACCTTGCAATGAGAAAATGATTATTTTGGGTGGCGCATGACCAAAGTTAAACTTTGGTTAATGCAGGATGTTCTTTTAATTACTAAGCTGTATCGAAAGATACAGCTTTTTTTATTTATTGTTTTGGGAGGCATAAAACATGAGTTTTGAAAAAAAGTGGGTTAGCGAGCAGATTGTTGAAAAAACTACCGGTATCAAGCGGCAAACACTCCGAAATCACCGGCATAAGGGCTGCGGCATCCCATACTCTAAATTTGGGCGGAATGTTCGCTATTTACTTTCAGATGTTCACGATTTTATGGAACGTCACAGAATAAACACCAAAGAATTATAGAAGATTCCGGCTTATGGAATTTACCAAGATTGATAAAGCCGAAATTCTCCGCCGCTTGAATTTCGAGAGCTTTTACCGGGGGGAGCTTGGCGATTTGCGCCCAGGCCGGGGTGGAGAGGCAATGGCCTTGTGCCCTTTCCACAGAGAGAAAAATCCGAGTTTTAGTTTGAACACTGAGACCGGGGTTTTTAACTGCTTCGGCTGCGGCGCTAACGGAGCCCTATAATCCCATGATTGACGATCCGATCCGGGAAGCTGAAAGGAACGAACGGGAGGAAAGGAGCAGGGTAACCGGTGTCAAGCCGGGATTCTCGGATAGTGCTATCCTTGAATTATCCGAGCTTTTAACGCTAAAACTTCCGGAACGGAAGGTATATCTTTACCCGTGGTTACGGGAGGGAACGATAACTTTAGTTTCCGCCTGGCGGGGGACCGGTAAAACTCAGCTGGGCTTATCCCTGGCCTTGTCACTGGCCGCGGGTGAGAAATTCGGACCATGGGAGGGAGAGGAGGCTGTTCCGGTTTGCTACCTTGACGGCGAAATGGTGCTAGATGATGTTATTGAGCGGATAAATCAAATAGGCATATCGCAGACCATTGAACCTTTATATTTTTACAATAGCGCCTACTCCGCACTTTTGAACCTCCCCTCCCCAAAAATTAACGATCCCGACTTCCAAAAGTTCTTTTATGGCTATCTGGTAGAGAAACGAATAAAAGTTCTATTTATCGATAACATCGGCAGTTTAACTCCCGGTATGGATGAAAATTCTAAAATGGAATGGGATGTAGTAAACCAGTGGCTATTGGAACTCAGGTCGGCGGGGATGGCTATAATCGCCATACATCACACAGGAAACTCAGGGAAGCAACGGGGCACATCGGGGCGGGAAGATAATATCGATAATTCCATTATTTTAGAACGACCTAAGGATTATAAATCTGAAGATGGGTGTAAGTTTAACTTAACATTTACAAAATGCCGATGTAAACATACCGACTTACACCTTATAGCAGATATTTCCTTGCAATTCATTGAAGATGATATGGGCGGCATGGTATGGACTTTTGACAAAAAAAGGCTGCCGAAAAAGATTGAAATATTGAAGTTGACTGACCAGGGGAAAAATCCGGCAGAAATAGAAGAATCTCTTGATGTTTCAAAGGGTTATATATCAAAGGTGATAGCAGAAGCAAAGAAGAAAAGTTGGATAAGCAAGGAAGGGAAATTCACTCCTACTGGGTATCAACATTTTCAGAGTGAAATGTCATGAACCTTGAATCACTGCTTAGAGGCGACGGAGTGGAACTTAAGCGGGTTGCGACTACCCACGGGGGGGAGTATGCCGGACCTTGCCCATGGTGCGGCGGGCGGGACCGTTTCCGGGTGTGGCCGGAAGAGGGGCGGTATTGGTGCCGGGGGTGCGGCAAGGCGGGTGATGATGTTCAATACCTTCGTGAGTATAGGGGGCTATCATTCCCTGATGCGTGGAAGCTGGCAGGCCGGGGGCCATTGCCAGCATCGCCAGAGTATAAGACCTCCCAGGGGGGCCTGGGTGCGGGGCCTAAGACCTCCCAGGGGGGCCCGGGAAAGGTTGACTGGAAACCTGAGTCTTTATCGTTGCCGGGCGAGCAGTGGCAAGGCATGGCCGAAAAACTGGTAGATTTTGCTGCGTCCCGGCTTACCATGGGTGACCGCGAGTTTTTCGGTATGCGGGGGTTGACTCCGGCTACCATAAATGAAGCACGTCTGGGGTATTGGCCTAAAAACTGTTACAGGGACAGATCAGCATGGGGTCTGCCGGAGAAGATAGTGGACGGCCATAAGAGGGACCTATGGATACCTGCCGGGTTGGTTATCCCGCACTTTATCAAGGATCAGGTGGTCCGGGTGAGGGTCCGGCGGTATGAGGGGGAGCCTCGTTATTACATCCTGCCAGGATCAAGCATGGTGCCGATGGTATTGGGAGGGGAGGGGAGCGTTATCGCTGTCGTTGAGAGTGAGCTTGACGGTTTGCTATTGTGGCAAGATTGCGGTGACCTGGCCGGGATAATAGCACTTGGAAGCGCCCAGGCCAGGCCGGACCGAACGGCGGCTGATATCCTGCAGAAAGCTAAATTAATTCTCATTGCGCTTGATTATGATGAAGCGGGGGGACAATCAAGCTGGAAGTGGTGGTTAAAAGTATATGCTCAGGCTTCGAGGTGGCCACCTATCAGAGGAAAGGATGTTGGAGCGATGTATCAGGCCGGGGTAGATGTGCGGAAATGGTTGGAGGGAGGAATTGAAAAAAAATTTCCTATCAAAAGAAAAGTCATCGAGGGATAAAAAAGTTTCCTCCCCCCCCTTAAAGGGGGGGGGGAGGAGGAAACTTTTTTTGTT
>VGSX01000043.1 GCA_016874895.1 Deltaproteobacteria bacterium | reverse complement strand
CATATTCTGCACCAGGGACATGGCAGTGTTGAGGTCGGTGCCCACCGCAAAGGTAATATTAAGGGCATAGCTGCCGTCGCTGCCGCTGGTGGAGGAATAGTACAGGGCGTTTTCCACCCCGTTGACGGCCTGCTCGATGGGAATGCCCACGGTGTCGGCCACCACTTCGGCGCTGGCCCCGGGGTATCGGGTGGTCACCTGCACCACCGGCGGCACGATCTCGGGATATTGGGCCACGGGCAGGCGCCAGAGGGAGACAACTCCCAGGATGATGATAATGATGGCGATGACGTTGGCGAAGATGGGCCGCTCGATGAAAAATTTGGACAGCATCCGGCGGCCTCCTCTACTCGGCCTGGGAGTGAGCAGCGGTTTGAGAGGGGACCGGCTCCGGGGTCACCGGCCGGCCGGGAATGGCCCGGAGCGCGCCGGAAACAATGACCCATTCCGACCCCGTCAAACCTTCCTGGACCACCTGCAGGTTATTTACCACCTGACCTAAGGTGACACTCCGGCGTTCCACTATTTTCTGATCATTGACCACCAGGACATAGGGGCCTTGCTGATCGAAATTGATGGCCTCCTGGTTTATCAGCAAGGCCGGCCGGGGGCCGGCCTGGGAGGGGGCCCGCACCCGGGCAAAAAGCCCCGGCAAAATCCTATAATCGGAATTAGCGAACACCCCCCGGAGCAACAGCGTCCCCGTGGTGGGGTTCACGGAAATGGCGGCAAAATCAAAATGCCCGGAAAACGGGAAGCCCTGCTGACCGCTTAGTCCCATGTAAATCGGCCAGGTCGGTCTTTCCAGTCGGTCCGACACTTTCTTGCTCTCCTCCAGCACCTGGAGCAGGTCCCGTTCATTAATGGTGAAATAGACATAGATGGGATCGATCTGGTTGATTTCGGCCAGGACGGTTTCTTCCCCGGCCCCCACCAGGTTGCCCACGTCCTTGAGGCGCCGGTCGATGCGGCCATCAAAAGGCGCGGTCACGGTGGTGTAGCTCAGATTTAATCTGGCCAACTCCCGGCTGGCTTCGGCGGCCATCACCGCGGCCCGGGACGCGTCCCGTTCGAAACGCCAGCGGTCCACGTCCGTCTGGGCCGCGGCCTTCTGCTTGAGCAAAGTGGAAAATCGGGCAAATTCGGTCTGGGCATGCTCCAGGCGGGCCTTTTGGGCCAAAAGCTCGGCCTCCGCCTGCTGCAACTTGGCCTGATAAGTATTCTGCTGGATAATAAAGAGCACCTGGCCTTTCTTCACCCGGTCGCCGTCCTGAAACAACACCTGCTCCAAAAACCCCTCCACCCGGGCCCGCAGCTTCACGGTGTTTAATGCCTGGGTATTGCCCGTGAATTCCAGAAAATCAGTAACCTGTTGCCGCACCGGCTGGCTGACGCTCACCTTGGGGGGCGGGGGCGGGGCATAGACATTACGGTCTCCACAGGCTGCGGCGAGAACCAGCAGAGCTAAAGCCCAGGCCCATACTCTTAGGCGCAGAAATTCCGACACCTTCTCTGTTGTCATCATCATACCCTGTTCCTGAAAAATCTTCTTGGCACAGGCTGGAAGCCTGTGTTACCAGCAACTATTTTTTATAATTAGATTAATCCAGAAACCAGAAACCTGAGACTTGAAACTACGATCTACCATTGCGGCGGCCGCACCAACTTCCGGGGTTGGCCCGGTTCCGCCGTAGGAGCAGCAACGGGGCGCAGGAGCTTGCCCCAATTGGTGCGCCGGGCCATGGCCGCCTGGGTCTCCGGGGCCACCAATTCCTGGCCTTCCCGGATATGCCAGCCGCCCCCCAGGGCCCGGTAGACGCCCACCAGGCTCAGGGCGATATCCCCCAGGGAGGTGGCCAGACTGTCCTGCTGGGCCAGAAGATTCTGTTGGGCCGTGAGCACCGTGGTAAAATCGGTCATGCCCTCCCGATACTGAATCATGGCCAGGTCCAGTGAACGGGCCGCGGCCGCGGTGCTGTCCCCCAGCAGTTTGGCGCGATCCTCGGTCTTGAGAAAGGCGATGAGATTGTCCTCCACCTCCTGCTGGGCCTTGAGCACCAAGTTCTGGTAAGCCAAAAGCAGTTCCTGGAAACGGGCGTCCTGAACCCGCACCAGGTTGGTGATCCGGCCGTAATTCAGGATATTCCACTGGAAGGAAGGTCCGCCGAACCCTTCCCGGCTGCGCCACTGGAACATATCCGCCAGGGAGAAGGTGCCCACGTCTGCGGCCGTAAAACCAAAGGCGCCCCGCAAGGAGAAGGCGGGGAAAAGCTCTGCCTTGGCCACCCCGATGCGGGCGCACTGGGCCGCGGCCTGCCATTCGGCCTCCCGCAGATCCGGCCGGCGGCGCAGCAGATCGGCCGGGATACCCACGGCCACGGTGGGCGGCGGGGCCGGAATGACGCCGGTTCCGGGGGCCAATTCCGGCAACTGGGCCGGCGGCCGGCCCAACAGGACGCAGAGGGCGTTCTGGGTCTGGCGGATCTGGGCCTCCAGACTGGGGATGGTGGCTTCGGTGCTGGACAGCACGGTCAAGGCCTGTTCCACATCTCGCATGGAGGTGACGCCGCCTTCAAAGCGGAACCGGGCAATTTCCAGGGCTTCTTTCTGCGTTTCGACGTTGTTATGGGCAATTTCCAGGCGTTTTTCCAGGGTACGGAGAGTCAGATAGAGATTGGCCACATCAGCGGTCAAGGTCACCAGGGCGCTGTCGTAGCCGGCCACCGCGGCCTCCAGCCCGGCATCGGCAGATTCCACCGTGCGGCGCAGTTTCCCCCAGAAGTCCAACTCCCAGGCCGCTTCCCCCCCCAGTTTGGATCGGGTGTAATTCAGGGCAGTGGCGCCTTGCGATACTCCCCTTTCACTGACCCTGTTTTTCTCCAGGACCCCGACGCCCTGTTGCGTCTGGGGGTAGAGCCCGCCTATGGCTATCCCCAATTGGGCCCGGGCCTGCAGGACCCGCACCCCGGCCTGCTGTAGGGTCAGGTTTTCCTGATAGGCCTGGGTAATGAGGCGGTCCAGGGCCGGATCTTTAAAAACCCGCCACCATTCCCGATGTTCGTCATACCCGGTGGCCAGCTTTTGGTTCCCGGTTTCCAGCCAATTGTCCCTCACCTGGACGGCGGGTGAGCTAAAATCCGGCCCTACCTTGGTGCAGCCCACGGCAACAATGGCGTTCAGGAGCAGGATGAGGAGAAAGCCCGGCACAGCAGACCCAAAAAACATAGTTCGCTCATTTTTATGGAAATTATAATGAAGTGGGAAATAATCTTAATGTGCTTCACCATACCACACTGGGCGTTAAAATCAATTGTATTTCTCAGCAGACTGAGTTGTAATAAAAGATGCTTGCTTTTTAACAGGAAGAGTCTCAAGGGGAGTATTTTCTAGATGCTCAATAGCGGGTATCTTGTTATACTGGAATTATCCATTATCCTTGGCGGCAATCCCATATAAGCGAACAGCGGCAAGCCGGCCCTGGACGGAGCAGGCTGGCCATCCGGTATCCAGGTTAATTCGGAAGGACGTGCATCTTGATAATTGTTAGCGCCGTTGGCCGTACAAGCATCAGGTTTTTGCAGGAATTGGGGGGTATGGCCCTTCTTTTTGGCAAAAGCCTGCTTTTTCTGCCCCGGAGACCCTTCCGCTGGCGCAATTTTTTCCACCAGCTGGAATTTATCGGGGTAAAATCGTTATTTATCGTGATCCTGACGGGGTTGTTCACCGGCATGGTATTGGCGCTGCAGGCCTATTACGGGCTGCGGAAATTCGGTGGCGAGAGCATGTTGGGCGCGGGGGTGGCCCTGTCCATGACCCGGGAACTCGGGCCGGTCCTGACTTCATTGATGGTGGCGGCCCGGGCCGGTTCGGCCATGGCCGCGGAGTTGGGCACCATGAAGGTGACGGAGCAGGTGGACGCCCTGTTGGCCATGGCGGTGCACCCCATCCACTACCTGGCCCTGCCCCGCCTCCTCGGCGGCGTCATCATGGTCCCTTTGCTCACCGTGGTCAGTGTTTTCGTCGGCATCGTGGGGGGCTATTTCGTAGGTGTCGTCCTCCTGGGCGTCAACCCCGGCACCTACATGCAGAAAATGCTGGAGGTGGTTACCGCCGACGACCTGTATAACGGCCTCTTCAAGTCCGTGGTCTTCGGCCTGCTCCTGGCGGTCATCAGCTGTTACCAGGGCTTGCAGGCCAGCGGCGGCGCCGAAGGAGTGGGCTTGGTCACCACCCGGGCCGTGGTCTACTCCGCCATCGCCATTCTGATTTTTGATTATATCCTGACGGCGATGTTATTCTAAGAGGGCAATAACGTTGGTTTGGGGTGAAGGGTGAAAATGACTTTTTACGAGTGCAGAAATAATTGAATTTTGCAACACCCTAAAACAACAACCAGAAACCAGAAACCAACAACCAGAAACTGAAAACCCATGACCGTAAAACGCCATATCATCCGATTAGAGAAGGTCACTAAGTCCTTTAACGGCTTAAAGGTGCTGCGGGGTATCGACCTGGACATCAGGCCCGGGGAAATCACGGTTATCCTGGGTCGCAGCGGCGGCGGCAAGAGTGTGTTGTTAAAGCATTTTCTGGGTCTGCTGCTCCCGGATCAGGGGCAGGTACGGGTGGACGGGCAGAATCTGGCGGCCTTGTCCGAAATCCAGCTGTTTGCCCTCCGCCGGCGCTTCGGGTACTTGTTCCAGCACGGCGCCCTCTTTGACTCCCTCAGCGTAGGCGAAAACGTGGCTTTCCCCTTGCGGGAACACACCACCTGGGGCTGGAGTAGAATTGAGCCGGTGGTCCGTGAAAAACTGGCCCAGGTGGGTTTACGGGGCGTCGAGGCCAAGATGCCGGGGGAGTTGTCCGGCGGCATGCGCAAACGGGTGGCTCTGGCCCGGGCCCTGGCCCTGGACCCGGAGATACTGCTGTTCGATGAGCCCACCACCGGCCTGGACCCGATTATGACCACCACCATCGGTGAACTCATCGCCGCCACCGTCAGGCGCCTTAAGGTCACGGCTGTCATAATCAGTCACGACCTCGGGCTGGCCTTTTCCCTGGCCGACTCCATCGCTTTTTTGCACGAAGGGCAGATTATCAGCCACACCGATCCCGAAACCTTCCGGCAGTCATCCCTGGAGCCGATTCAAAGGTTTATTAAGGGCGAGCCGGACGACCTGGCGCTGCCGTCTCAGGCGTCCTGAGCCGACACCACTTTTTCCCGGGCCCGCAGCGAATTCGGGCATGAAGAAAAGCCAAGGTCAAATTAACCGGTGCTCTTGGCCTTGCTGATTTTTACCCTTAGTAAATTGATATTGCTGTGAATAATTGAGGTAATGTTACTTTTGGCGCTTTTTTGGGAGGAAGGCGCCACTGCCAGACACATCCCCCCGGCCCCGCAGATTTCATCCAGTTTATGGGTGTATTCCGCAGCATAGGTCTCCGCGGCCAGAAGATAGGCCATGGCTTCCCGTAAATTCCCCTTTCTCTCCTCCAGGACGCCCAGGTTGTTCAAGGCGTAAGAATTGTGGGGATCGATGGCGATCACTCTTTCAAATTCCTGTCGGGCCGCCTCATGGTTGCCGGTTCGCAGGGCCTCGAAGCCCCGGAGCAGCGGTGCCGAAAGATCATCGGAGTACAGGTGGGGCTGCGCCGCGGTCGGCGAAATGCCTACGAAGATCATTAACAGCCCGCACAGCAGAGCAGCAGAAAAAAATCGGGGGGGACTCCGTAACATGGTTATCCTCCTTAACATTCCTGCCTGTTTCACCAATCTCTAATTCATTTTCGCATGTGTTCAGATAATTACCGCGGCTCCTCCGAAACAGGTTCCTCGGGTTTGGGCTCGGGGGCCGGAGGCTGCTGCGGCAACCGGTAGGAAGTGGCTTTAATTTCCTGGCGCAACTGGGAAATGGCCTCCCGACGGGCGTTGATATTTTCGTTCACACCCTGCAAAGAGCCCATCAGGTCTTTTACCTCGTCCTGGAGCAGGGGATTGACGTCTCCCGCGGTTAAGTTGGTATAAACGCTTCGCCCCAGGCGTTGGCACAGTTTGTTCAGCCGCTTTTTTTGCCAATAAATTCCCAGGTACTGTATCAGGATGAGCGTCCACCGATAGGAAGTTAAGGCAATATTCTTGAGGTATAACAGGATCAGGCGAGCGGTTCTGTTGGCAAGGTCAGCGAAATTGGCCATGGTCGTCTCCTTCTGATGATGGTTTAAATTCACGTATTTTTGAGGCGGTCCCGGAGTTCCTGCAAACGGTGTTGAATGCGGCGCTGGTGGCTGCCCTCCCAAAACACTCGCTGGCATCCGGGGCACTCAAAGAACTGTTGGTGTTTCTGGCTGATATATTCGGGGACTCTGTCCGCCGCAACCTCGGGGGCCAACGGCAACAGAGTTTGATTGCACCGCGGGCAGCGGCTCAAAGGCTCCCAGGTTTCCGGCATGGCGGGGAGCCACCGGCAGATTTCCGTCAGTTGATCCTTCGGATCCCGGGACCTGACCAGAAAAAGGTCGGGCCGGGGCGCTTTATGCCTGAGATAAGCTTGCCCGGTGATAATATACGCCTCCGGGGCCGGGGGGGGCAGCGTCTCCGGCCGGTGGGGGTCGAGTCTGATCTGTCTTACGTCAAAACCCATGAGCCGCAGCCACTTGGCTAAACGCCCCATGGTCTGATCCACCAGAAACTTCATTGGGGAAAGGAAAGTTCCTGGACCGCGCCGGTAACTGCAAGCTCGAATGCCCCAGGCGAGAGGGGGGCATTATAGGTCAGGTCGCGGTAGCGCACCCGTAATTGGGTGTTACGATCACCAGATGATAGGGTTACTTCCCGGGGGCCGGAGATCTGACCCTGGGTAATAAACTGACCGAATTCAGCCTGAAGGAGGTCCTGCCCCTGGGAGTCCTGCCACTGGGCCGCCACGATGTTCAGGGTTTGGGCCTCGACGGTTAGCCGCACCCGTTCGTCTCTGAGCCGGGAGGATAATTCCAGATAGTAGAAATCAGCAGTTTTTGCTTCAGTAAGTAGGGGGTCGCCGTAGTGCTCAAAGGCGATGCCTCCCGTTAAAAAGGCCATAAAATCCTCGAGGGAGACCAGCAACGGGATAAATCGGGCCAGATTCGTGGTGGTGGCCGGCCCCCGGTACAACTTGCCCTCGGGATAGACCATGAACTTGATTTCCTGGTCGCTGGTAATAAAGGCCACCACGGGATGACCCCAAAAATTCACTACGTCTACCCGGATCTGGTCAGGTTTTTGTTTGGTCAGGAGGGCATTGCCGGAAAAGCTTCTCTGGGGCGAGACCACGGCCACGTGTCCTCGGGCCCGGAAACTCTGGATGTCTTCGGCCCGGGCCTCCAGTTGCTGCAGCAGATCCTGGGCGGACCGCACCACCGGTCGATCCCCCGGCGGGGGCGCGGGAAGGCGGGCGCAGGCCGCCAGGCAGAGCAGACATAGACACAGAACCAAGCCGGGCTTTTGATGATGGCACGCTTTCATAACGACAGTCCCTGCAGCAATTTCTCTATTCGCATGATCTTCTGGCGCAATTCCGGAATATTGGCATTTTCTAAGTCCAGGGCCCTCAGATAGAGGCGCAGGGCATCCTGAAGGCGGAATTTTTTCATGTAGGCATCTCCCAGATGCTCTGCAATGGTGGCATCTTCGGGCATTTTCTGATATGCCTGCTCCAGATAGTGCACCGCCTGGTCATAGAGCCCTTTCTTGTAATAAACCCAGCCCAGGCTGTCGATAATATAACCGGCATCGGGTTTGAGAGCCAGGGCGGCCTGGATTAATCTTTCGGCCTCGTTCAGGTCCTTTCCCTGGATAACGTACATATAGCCCAGGAAATTGAGGGCGTCGGCGTTCTGGGGTTCTAATTCCAGGACCTTGGTGATGAGCCGCAGGCTTTCTTCCGGTTCTTTTTTCTTATCATAGATCACCGCGAGGCGGAAATAGACTTCCGACGGATTGACGGCGTATTCCAGGGCCTGATTCAGGGCCTCGATGGCCTTGGGGTAATCTGCTTCCTCTTCGTAAAAAGCAGCCAGGGTGAGGTATAAATCGCCATTTTTCGGATAGTGGATCAGGGAATCTCTGATAACCTGAATTCCTGCGGAAAATTTTTTCTGCCGGGCCAGAATAAAAGCCAACCTGAGTCGGGCCGGGATGTAACTCTCGGAATGCCGACTGATTTGGGCATATTCTTTCCGGGCGGCTTCCAGGTCCCCCTTTTCTTCCAGGGCCGCGGCCAGAAAAAATCTTACCTGGTCAGGGCCTTTGTGCTTAACGAGGACTTCCCGAAATTCTCTAATGGCGTCATAATAATATTTCTGCTCAAAGAATATCAGGCCGAGCCGGAAGCCGACCTCGGGTTCATCTTTGCTCAGGCGCTTTATTTCTGCAAAAATTTTGAGAGCATCCTGATAGCGGTGGGTAATGAGATGGATGCGTCCCAGGCTGGCCAGAGCCCGCTGATTGCTGGGGTCAAACTGCAGCACCCGGCGATACAGGTTCTTAGCCCGGGCAAACTGTTTTTCCAGTTCCGCCACATAGCCCATTTCCATCATGGCCGGCAGGAAATCAGGGCGCATCTGCAAAACCTGTTGAAATTCTTTTTTGGCCTCGGTCAGCTGACCCAGATCAATGTAACACTTACCCAAATAAAAGCGGGCAATAAACTGGTCCGGCTCTTTTTTTAGCAGATTCCTTAATATAGTCAAAGCCTTGGCGCAATTTCCCTGTTGGGCGTACAGTGTCGCCAGAAAAATGGCAGCCTCCTGATTGTCCGGGTCCAGCACAATGATCTTTTCATATTCAGCCGTGGCCTCTTTTAACTGGTTCATGCCCGTGTGGAGTCCGGCCAGGAGTTGGTGGGCCTCCAGGTGATCGGGGTCCAGGCTGATGGCTTTTTCAAGATGAGCCAGGGCTTCTTTCAGTTCCCCCTGGCGGATGAGCAGGGCTGCCAGTTCGGTTTCCAGCTGGGCGGTCCGGGGATCATGACTGATGACCGCTTGATACGCTTCTATGGCCCTGTCCAGATCTCCGACAAAAAGGTAATATTGCGCTGTCAGGTACTGGGTATACGCCTCCAGGGGAGGCAGATTCCCCGGACGCCGGCTTTCGACCTGGCCGGGCCCGAGGCCGGTTTCATGGATGGCCTGCCGATAGCAGGCCGGCAGCAGGAGTGAAGTTAGGAAAACGATGAGCAGGAATTTCATGGTTGACAGGGCATTTTTTTATAGGGTTGAAGATCAGAGACCCGGCAAAACACTCTCGTCCATCTCTATACCCAGGTTAAAATAAATGTAGGCGTCAGCTATCAGCAATCAGCTTTCAGCAAAAACAATGGGTTAAAAAAACTAAACGAGAAACCAGCGATCTGCCATCTTAGAATAACTATTTGAATTTAAAGCATTAGCTGACGGCTGAAAGCTGACCGCTGAACGCTTACAAATAAATTATAACCGGGAACGTGACAAAAATTAACTTTTCACCCTCACCCTGACCCTTTTGTTTTTGCTGCAAGCTGCTTGCTGAACGCCGGCAGTATGTAACATTTCCTCAGTTAAATTTATTGCTGCCGGCCGGGAGGTGCAAGCCCGTAGATTGTCAATACGGTTCCGAGACCAGGGATTGATAGTTTTTAAAATCCGGGATTTCATTCTGCATGAATTGCCGTAATTTTTTGAGCAGCCGCTCTTCGATCTGGCGCACCCGTTCCCGGGAGATCTTGTGTCTGAGTCCGATTTCCTGCAGGGTGAGGGGATGGTCCGCCAGGAGCCGTTTATCCAGGATATCCCGCTCATTGGCCTTCAGGGTCTCCCGGAACTCGGCCAGGCGGGCCTGGAAAATGCCTTTCATCTCCTCCCGGGCCAGGTATTCATCGGCCGCGGTTTCTCCGGAGGTCAGGAAATTAATGTGCAACTCCTCGGAATCGTTTTTAAGGGGGGAATCCAGGGAAAACTCCCAGCTCCCCAGGCGTTGATCCATTTCGATGACCTCGGCCTCTTTGACGTTGAGGCGGGCGGAGATCAACTTGGGGTCGGCCTCGTATCCCTGGGCGCGCAGACGCTCCTTTTCCTTTTTCAGACTGAAGAACAGTTTCCGCTGGGCCTGGGTGGTGCCGATTTTCACCAGCTTCCAATTATCCATGATAAATTTCAGGATATAGGCCTTTATCCAGAAGGAGGCGTAATACGACAGTTTAATCCCTCGGTAGGGGTCGAATTTTTTGATGGCCTGCATGAGGCCGATATTGCCCTCCTGGATGAGGTCCAGCAGATTGCGCATCCAGAATTTCTGAAAATCCAGGGCTATTTTTACCACCAGGCGGAGGTTGGAGGTGATGAGGGTATAGGCCGCGTCCCGGTCGCCGGTCTCGGCATACAGGGAGGCCAGACGCTTTTCCTCCTCCGGCTGCAATAAGGGATACTGGTTGATCTCACCCATATAGCGCTGCAAGGCATCGACTTCCACCAAGCCGGGCTCCGGGGCCTCGGGTTTGGATTCCTCCTCAAACAGCAAAGCCTCGGGGGCAGATTCAGATTCAGGGTATTCATTTACGACTTCGGCATCATTGAGTTCTACGACTTCTTTGGGTTCTTTCATGGGTGATCACTTATTTAGGTGAAACCGCGCTGCGGTTCGGTTCACGATTTCCCGCCAGGGCCACGGGTTGTCGCTGGAATTTGCCAGAACGGGGCTACCGGGCCATCAAGGCTCTTACCATAAGAGCCGCATTTTAATCCCCCGATGGTGCAGGTAATTCTTTATTTCGGCAATGGTGTACGCCCCGTAATGGACCATGGAAGCGATGAGGGCGGCATCCGCCCGGGCCTCGGTAAAGACGTCATAGAGATGATCCGGGAAGCCGGCTCCGCCTGAGGCAATGACAGGAATGGGAACAGCTTCGGAAATAAGCCGGGTCAGGGTGAGCTCGTAACCGGTCTGGGTGCCGTCCGCGTCTATGGAGTTGAGGCAGATTTCCCCGGCCCCCAAGCGCACGGCCTCCTGGGCCCACCACAGGGCATCGATACCCATATGGGTGCGGCCGCCATTAATGACGATTTCGTAACCAGAAGGAATTTTCTGCGAGACTGCCACCCGTTTAACATCCATGCCTAACACAATGCACTGGCTCCCGAAGGCCTTGGCCCCGGCCGCAATGATATCCGGATTTCTGACCGCGGCGGAGTTGACACTGACCTTTTCGGCCCCGGCCAGCAACACCTCACGCATATCGTTGAGGCTGCGTATTCCCCCGCCAACAGAGAAGGGAATGAAAATTTCTCGAGCTACCTGGCGTACCACCGCAATCATAATGTTGCGCCGGTCGCTGGATGCGGTAATATCATAGAACACGATCTCATCAGCGCCCTGTTCATAGTAATACCGGGCCATCTGCACCGGGTCGCCGATATCGATATTGTTTTTGAATTTGATCCCCTTGGTGGTTCTCCCGTCCCGGACGTCCAGGCAGGGGATGATTCTTTTACTTAACATAGAGCCCGTCCCAGCCCATAAAATTTGCCAGCAGGGTCAGGCCGAAGCTACCGCTTTTTTCCGGGTGAAACTGCATGGCCAACAGGTTTTTGTTTCCCACGATGCTGGGGAATTCCTGGCCATAATCGGTGACGCCCAACACCTGCCCCGAATCAGCGGGCAAGGGAAAATAACTGTGGACGAAATAGAATTCAGCCCCCTCGGGCACACCGGCAAACACCGGGTGATCACTTAAAAAACGGACCTGGTTCCACCCCATGTGGGGAATCTTCAGCCGCGCCTGGCCGGTCGGCAAAAGGGGTGGGGTTAAGCGGCGAACCTCTCCGGAGAGCAACCCCAAACAGGGGGTGTCGTTTTCGGCGCTGTGCTGCATAATAATCTGGGCGCCCAAACAAATTCCTAAAATGGGTTTTCCGGCCGCCCAGGCCTGGTGCAGGGCCTGATCCAGTCCCAACCGCCGGAGATTAGCCATGGCCTGGCCGGCCGCGCCAACCCCGGGAAAGATAATTTTTCCGGCCCGGGCCACCACTGCCGGGTCCTGCGTGACGGTTACCTCAGCCTTTAGGGCCTTGCAGGAGCGCTGCACGCTGGCCAGATTGCCGGCCTCGTAATCCACAATGGCTATCAAGACAAAAACATTCCTTTAATGAAACTTTGGTCCTTAAAAAATTTATCAATAAGCCCGATGGGAGTCAATGGAATTAGTCCCGCGGGTAAGGCTCGGCTGTTCCGGTTCGGAAGGCCTATGCCTCAATAACGCTGCAAGATTGCGGCCATAACAGTTGGAAATTTTTTCCGCCGCGTGCCCCAGGTCAAAACGGCGGCCATGGCAGACTTCGGGACATTAAACCATGGGTAAAATGTACAGTATTTGGCTCGGGATGTCCACAAAAACTCCAAAACCGGCCAGGACCCGGACCTATAGCCAATCTTCCTCCGGACCTTATTTTAATGACAATTTTGTATGAACCAATGTCATTGGTTTTACAATAACGTAATATAGTTAAACCTTCACAATCAATAACATATTGAAATCATACAATCTCTGTCTTGGCATGATCATTGGATTACTAATCTCCAATACTGGCGGGTCGGGAGAGATGAAAACAACCACGCCGGCAATGATGATCTTGATGATATGAATCTTTCCGCTATCTTAGAGATGACGCCAAAACCTCGGCATGGCAGCCGGGTCCGGCTCGGCGCCGGGAGAAGTTAGCCTTTTTGATAAATCAGAGGTGCACTGCCTTAACGAACCGAAGTTATAAACGGCCGACGCTTCTCAGATGGTGCAGGTGCGGACGAGTACGGATATATAATTCACTGACTAAGGAAAACTTAAACCAAAAAGAGCGAGGTGTTGTATGAATTGTCAAACCGTGGAAGATGTCTTCCAGGCAGTAAAAGACCGGCAGATAAGCTTTATCCAGATCTGGTTCACCGATATTCTGGGCGCCCTGAAAAGCTTCGCCATCCGCCCGTCGGAACTGGAAGAGGCCATGACCGAAGGGATGGGTTTTGACGGCTCTTCCATTGAGGGCTTTTCCCGCATTGAAGAAAGCGACATGATCGCCAAACCCGACCCCACCACCTTCCAGATCCTGCCCTGGCGGCCGGATGACCAGCCGGTGGCCAGGATGTTTTGCGACATCCTGCTTCCGGACGGTTCCCCCTATCCCGGCGACCCCCGTTATGTCTTGAAGCGGATGCTGGCCCGGGCCGCGGAGAAGGGTTACATTTATTACACCGGTCCGGAATTAGAGTATTTTTATTTTGCCAATAATGAAAGCACCACAATTCTTGACAAAGCCGGTTACTTTGATACCACCCCCCTGGACCGGGGCAATGATTACCGCCGGGAGACCATCTTCGCCCTGGAAAAAATGGGCATCCGGGTGGAGTATTCCCACCACGAGGTGGCCCATTCCCAGCACGAAATCGACCTACGTTATGACGAAGGCCTGAAAATGGCTGACAAAACCATGACCTACCGGGTAGCGGTCAAGGAAATCGCCCGGCAGCACGGCGTCTATGCCACTTTCATGCCCAAGCCCATCTTCGGCATCAACGGCAGCGGCATGCACACCCACCAGTCACTGTTCAGTGGCAGCAAGAACGCCTTTTATGATCCCAAGGATCAATACAATCTGTCCGCCGTGGCCAAGAGCTACATTGCCGGCATCCTGACCCATGCCCGGGAAATCACCGCCATCTGCAACCAGTGGGTAAATTCTTACAAACGCCTGGTGCCCGGTTACGAGGCCCCGGTCTACATCGCCTGGGCCCGGCGGAACCGCTCCGCCCTGGTGCGGGTGCCCATGTACAAACCCGGCAAGGAAGCCGCCACCCGGATTGAATACCGGGCCCCTGATCCGGCCTGCAACCCCTATCTGGCCTTTGCCGTCATGCTGGCCGCCGGCCTCAAGGGCGTCGAGAAAAACTACACCCTGGCGGACCCGGTGGAAATCGATATTTACCATATGAGCGAGGCCGAACGGCAAAGACTGGGCATCCAGTCCCTGCCCGGCAGCCTCTACGAGGCCGTGGAGGAAGTGGAAAAGAGCGAGGTCGTCCGGGAGGCCCTGGGCGAACACATCTTTACCAAGTTCCTGGAAAACAAGCGGATTGAATGGGATAACTACCGCATGACCGTGACCTGTTACGAGATAGAGCGGTATCTGCCCATCCTGTAACTAAGGATTTGCCGCGCAGGGCAAACAGCAAGATATTGAGGGGCAGGCCATGAACCTGCCCCTCAAAGTGTCCATACATTATTATAGATAAGCCTTTTGTTGCCCGGATGTTTTTGTTATATTAAATGTTGCAAAAAATACTTTAACAAAGGGGTAGGAATGAACCCGATCAAGGACCTGGTGGTTCTCGCCTGCACTCAGGCCGTGCCGGATCCCGCCACCCTCAGCGAAGCCCTGCAACAGTTCGGCCTGCATGGCCGCATCATTCAGGAACCCTGCAGCAGCAAGGTGGAGGCCTTCCAGTTGCTGCGCATTCTGGCCACCGGGGCCGATCTGGTCTGGGTCATCGGTTGCCCCGAGGAATACTGCCTGTTGGTGGAAGGGAGCACCCGTATGGGCTTCCGGGTGGCCCATGCCCAGAGTTATCTTATCGAACTCGGTCTGGAGCCCCAGCGCCTGGGGCTATCCCGGGTAGCGGCCGGGGACCCGGCGGCCCTCCAAGCGGTGGCCGGTGAAATCCATGAGCTGGTCCAGACCCTGACCCCCAATCCCGCCCGGCCCCGGCCTGAGTCCTTAAAGGAGTTGTAATGATCGTTGGCACAAGGAAATCCCTGGCCGAACTCCAGGAGATGTTATCCGGTTATAAAAAAATCCTGCTGTCCGGTTGCGATACCTGCGTGGCGGAATGCGCCAGTGGCGGTCGCCGGGAGGTGGCGGAGCTGGCTGCGGCCCTGCAGTTGGCCTCTCAGCTGGCCGGGAAGGAAGTCGAGTTCAAGGAATCCAGCGTGGACCGGCAATGCATTCACGAATTTCTGCTGGACGTGGTGGACGCGGCCCAGGGATATGATGCTGTCCTGTCCCTGGCCTGCGGCGCCGGGGTGCAGGCCCTGGCGGCTAAATTAGACCAGACCCCGGTCTTCCCGGCCCTGAACACGCTTTTCATCGGCGAGACTGCGGAGCGGGGGCTGTGGCTGGAGAACTGCCGGGGCTGCGGCGACTGCCAGTTGGGTTACACCGGCGGTATCTGTCCCATTTCCCGGTGCGCCAAGCGGCTGTTGAACGGCCCCTGCGGCGGGGCCAGTCATGGCCTCTGTGAGATCAACCTGGCCCGGGAGTATGACCCTCCGGTGCCCTGCGCCTGGGAACAGATCTGCGCCCGCCTGCAAATTCTCGGGGTCCTGGAGCGTATATTCGCAGTCAAACCCAGCATGGATTGGTCCAAGGCCGATGCCGGCGGGCCCCGCCGGGTGGTGCGGCCGGACCAGAAATTGTAGGAGAGCCCTGGCATGCCCGAAAAGTATCACATCCATGTCAAGGCAGTGCCTCCCCGGTTCAAGGCGGTGGGCAAAGGCACGGTATTGGATTGGGGCGAAGGCTGCCTGCGTTGCACCCGTTGCGTCAAGGAGACCTGCCCTTACCAGGCCTTTCGGGACCGCACCTTCGACAATCACGACCTCAGCGACACCATCGACAGCCTGTGCAAGAACTGTTTCCGTTGCGTCCAGGGCTGCCCCCGGGAATTGATCACCAAAACCGTCAACCCGGAATACAAGCTCCTGGGTGACGCGTATTGGACCAAGGAAATCATCAGCACCACCTGGTACCAGGCGGAAACCGGCCGCATCCCGGTTTCCGGGGCCGGTTACGGCGGTCCCTTCAAGGGCCCGGGGTTCGACTCCATCTGGACCGACATGTCCGAGATCGTCCGTCCCACCCGGGACGGCATCCATGGCCGGGAATACATCAGCACCACCGTGGACCTGGGACGAAAACCCCTGTTTTTGTCCTTCAACGCCCAGGGCGACCTGACCATGCCGGTCTTCCCCCTGATGGAACTTCCGCTGCCCATCATCCTGACGGAACCCGGCATGGGGGTGGGCAAGAACCAGTTCCGGCTCATCATGGCCATGGCGGCTCAATCCCTGGACACCCTGGCGGTTATGCCCCGGGAGGCCATCACCCTTAAACTCATGCCGTTTATGCGCCATCTGATGCCCCAGTACTCTCCGGGGGCTTTGAAGCTGGACGACCCTCTCCTGGAGACCGCCAGAGCCGTAGAGCTGTGGGACCACCCCGATATTACCGCAGAGATAGACCGCTTGAAGGTGCTCTATCCCAGCCTGTTGATTTCCGTCATTCTCCCGGCCACGGGCCAGGCCCCGGAGCGTTGTGAGGCCTTGGCCGGAGCCGGGGCTGAAATCATCCACCTCAATACCGACAATCACGCCCAGGGCTACGACGACGCCCAGGAGACGCACCTCAAAGACCTTACCCGCCAGGTGCACCTGCGCCTGGTGCAGGCCATCCTCCGGGACGCCGTCACCCTGGTGGTCAGCGGCGGCATCGCCATGGCGGAACACGTGGCCAAGGCCATCATCTGCGGAGCCGACGCCGTGGCCGTCGATCTGCCCCTGCTCCTGGCCCTGGAGTGCCGCCTCTGCTCCCATTGCCAGGATGAGGACCATTGCCCCGTGGACCTGGGAAAAATCAATGAACGCCGGGGGGCCCAGCGGGTGATCAACCTCATGGGGGCCTGGAATAACCAACTCCTGGAAGTCCTGGGGGCCATGGGTCTGCGGGAAGTCAGACGCCTGCGGGGGGAAATGGGCCGGGCTATGTTCTTCGAAGACCTGGAAAAAGAAATCTTCGCCCCTATCTTTGCCGGGCCGCCGGGCTCCGAACTCCTGGAGCGGGATCCCAATTAATGTTGAATTAGTTATCCCCAAGTCAACGGCCTTGGGTCTCAAGAGCCCTCAGATATCTCCATCTGCTAAAGGAAAACAAGAGAATTATGTCGCTGTCAGCGGAAAAAATCTATACCGACCACGGGCCCGAATATGTGGAACCGGAAGTCACCGG
>VGSX01000042.1 GCA_016874895.1 Deltaproteobacteria bacterium | reverse complement strand
ATATTGACATCAATCTTCGTAAGCGTTGGCAAGAACGTCTGGATGAGCTCCTGGCGGAACGACGCCGGTTGGACGACGAATGGCAGGGCCTGCGCCGGGAAGGAAGGCAGATGGTGGCATCGGTCTGGGGCATCCCCTGGACCGATATGAAAGAAAGGAGTTTGACATGAACCTGGCACTCCTTGAAGAAGCACGGGCGGCGCTGGCTGGGGGCCCCATACCACTGGCAGTATTGCACGAGCGATTGCAAGCGGCCGGCAGCGCCTGGTCGGCATCCCAACATTGCCTGTTATTTTTAGCTCTGGAGGGATTCACGGTGGAGCAAACCGGCGACCAAACTATGATCAGTTCCGGAGAGCAATCCCAAGAAGAACGGCTTCTGGCGGAAATCAGTAAGGTGGTGGAATCCTTTGCCGGCAAGCCCACACCGCCCCAGGAGATCAGGAAGCGTTTGCCACCTGATCTAGTGACCACCGATGAGCAGGTTAAAGCCCTAGCCAGAAAATCAGCTAATCTCGAAGTTTTCGGGCCAGGTTTGATCCGAAAGAAATAGAGGCGACCGTGCCAACTGGGCCCTGAGCATCAACGGGCTTTTTGATCACCTTCATAACACTCCGGTAATTTTGTAGCAAAAGAAAGGACGCGAAAGTCATGGCCAAGACAAAAGACCAATCCCAGGAACTCACTCCCGAGCAGGCGGCGGCGCAGACATTGAAGGTGCTAGCCGCTGAATTGAAGATTAAAGGTTACAACTCTGAAGTGGCGCTGAAGAGTGAGGAACCGGGAGTGGCCGCGGCGATTCATTGGGGCATGCACCAAGGGGTGGAGACCCCGCGCATTTTTGCCCTGGCCCTGCCCAAAGAGGCCTGGGAGCGGGCCAATGCTAACGAGGTCCAGCGGCTCTCGTATGAAATGCCTTCACCGGATACCCCGGAAGATAAGTACCCGCAATTCGGCTTCGTTGCCGATGGCCAACACGAAGCCTTTTTCGACCTGTCCTTCCCGCCCCATGAAATCGACCGCCTACCGGAGCTGGCGGAAATTAACGATTACAAGCGCATCAAGGCAGACCCGACCTACCGGTGGTCCATGCGGATGTATAACCGGCTGATGAACGGCTTCAATGCTTTTCATGAGCGGGTCTACCAGATCGACAAGGACCGGGTCTCCGGCAAGAACGACATTATCCTGGAAGTCGCCAAGCTGCTCTTTCTGGAATCCTTCCGCCTGCACCACGACCGCCAAAGCCTGAACTTCACAATGCCAGATGGCACCCAGCTCAACCTGGCCGATATCTTTACGGTCGAATATGTGGAAAAGCACCAGAAGAAGGCGGTGGCGCAGATTCAGGCGGCGTTCGAGCATTTCAAAAGCCATCCCGATTACGTGGTCACCGACGATGTGGGTGAATCCCATCCCATCTTCGACAAAAACCAGCACCTGGAGCTCTCCCAGCCTGGCAACTACCGATCTCTGCTGGACCTGATCCAGAACCTGGGGCCGGTCACGGACAATCAGAACCAGACCGTAAAACCTGCGGGCACCCTGGCCGACATCGCCGCTGATGTGCTGGGCCGCGTGTTCGACGTCTTTTTACGGGCCAATTTTGAGTCCAAGGGCGGGTTGGGCATTTACCTCACGCCGGCCCCGGTCAAGCAGGCCATGCTGGCCATCGCCTTTCATGACATCCTGGAGGAATCGCCGGAGATTTTGACCGCCCGGGAGGCTGACGGCACTCCCACCTTCCGGTTCGCTGACCCGGCCTGCGGCAGCTACGGCTTCGGGGCCGTGGCCATGGGCTACCTGGAGCGCGCCCTGGCCGGCATTTACGGCAGAGAAACCTCCCAGGACGTCCGGCGGGAAAAACTATTTCAGGATATGCTGCAGCACAGTTTTGTGGGGGCTGATTCCGCCCCCATGATGGTGACCCTGGCCCGGGTCAATATGGCGCTTCTGGGCGCCAACAAGGCCCGCATCTTTTATACCTCCAACTCGCTGACCACTGATCAGCTTAAGCCGTGCAGTTTTGACCTGATCTGCACCAATCCCCCTTTCGGCACGCCCAAGTTCGGCAAGAACCACGGCGAGGCTAAAAAGGCCCATGAAAATGACATGGCCAAGATCCTGGAATTTTTCCGCTCCGACCTCACCCCCCGGGACGGCAGCGGCGGCGGGTTCGATTATTCGCCCACCACAAAAGGACTGGCTTTGGGCGGCAAGCCCAGCAAAAAGGGGGTGTGGAAAGAGGCTGCGGCCACCATCGATCCGGCCGTGCTCTTTATCGACCGCTGCCTGCAATTGCTCAAGCCCGGCGGCAGGTTGTTGATCATCCTGCCGGACGGAGTTTTGTGCAATTCTTCCGACCGATATGTGCGGGAGTACATCATGGGTACAAAGGACGAACAGACAGGCCAATTCCACGGCGGCAAGGCCATTGTCAAGGCGGTCATCAGCCTGCCGGCCGACGCCTTCAAGCTCTCCGGCACGGGGGCCAAAACCAGCATCCTATACCTGCGGAAACGGAAGGCCCGGCCCGACGCCCCGGACCATTTTCTGGATGAGCCTCAGACGGATGTGTTCATGGCCGTGGCGGATACGTTGGGTTATGTGGTGAAAAACAATGTCGAGGATCACAGCAGTGGTGTTCCTAACGACCTTGCGACGATTGTTGGGGCATATGTGAGAGGGGAATAGAGATGCCTTGTGTTAGAGTGTCAGTAGAGGACTTAACCGAAGAGCGCCTAGATACGGGTTTTTATTCACCAGAATTTTTTCATAGTAAAAATATCCTTGATGCTTCAGGATTAAAATATTTCCCTCTGGGAAACGTCTGTGAGCCTTGGCAATTCGGTGCCTACGCCCTATGTAATGAGATTGAATGGTCTTCAAAAGATTTTGGAATTCCATATCTAAAAGCAGAAAATCTTGGAAGCCCTCTTTTAGAGATCGAAGGACTAAGGTACGTCACAAAAAATACACATACACTCCTCGCAAAGTCACAGTTGAAGTCTGGCGATATTATCGTAGCTACTTCAGGGACTATTGGCCCATGTGCAATTTTACCCAAAAGCATTCCCTATGCAAACTCAAATCAAGATACCATAAAATTCAATCCCAGCCCTGCAGGCTTTGATAACTACTTCGTAGGAGCATGGTTCACATCTAAGTACTTACAAGCTTTTCTTCGAAAGGAAGGGGGAGGTGCCGTTCAGCAGCACGTTTACTTGTTCAATTTCAGGCGAATACCCCTTTTAGAAATTGCTTCTCCAGCCCAAATCTACATTGGTAATAAGGTGCGGCAGGCGGAGTGGCTGCGGGCACAAGCTCAGAAGTTGGAGGAAGAAGTATTTTCTTTTCATAATGCATTGATCCCTAGCCAGTCGGGTTTTAATTATGCCCGTAAATCACGAATGACTCCAGTTGCAATCCTCTCTGACCGTCTGGATGCACACTTCTATCCGGCTGTCGTCGAAGATTATATGAAGTCTTTTAACCTTGAAGTACATAAGTTAGCTGACTTATCAGAACTCGTTACAAATGGAAATACGATGGGGCCATCTGAGGATGCCGCAAATGCTATTGGTCAAATTACCGTAGCCAATCTGAGTTCAACTTTTCTTAAAGGAGAACCAAGACTGGTTTCTGCTCCATCCAAAAGAGAAAAGTTCACCAAAACTCATGATATTCTTTTTTGCAATGCTGCCCATAATAAAAGCTATATTGGGAGGCAAATTACCTACTGTCATTCTGAGGATGATTTTCTCCCGTCTACCGAAGTCATGCTGATTAGACTGGATCGAGATAAAGTTCCGGCATCATATGTTCGATGCTATCTCCTCACAAAAATTGGTTTTATTCAAATTCAATCAACCATTCGCGGCATAACTGCTCATTCTTACCCTGAAGATGTTCGGATTTTAAGGATTCCTGTTCCCACTTTGACAGGTAAGGAAAAGACGGATTGGTTCAAACAAGATGATAAGATGGATTTGGCAGGAGGTTGTTTCACTCACAGTACTCGTTTAACCACAGCAGCCAAACTCCTCGTTGAAGCCCTCATTGATGGTCATCTAACCGAATCCGACCTGATTGCCGCCCAAAAATCCCTGGAGGCGGGAGACCGGACAGCAGACCGGGAGATATTAAGCCGGCTGACCCGAAAGGGCATAAATGTAGCTGGGGAGCCGTCCCTTTTCCCGGATCTTGACAAGCTCTACGAGGCCCTGGATACCTTGGAGACGCCGGAGGACGAGGCATGAACCGCCTTACCCTGGCAGCCGTTCGCCAACTATTGAAATTTGGGGAGGCCGCGGTCAACGATCTCACCGGATTTGAGGACATGCGCCGGCTGGGCGTGGTCCGGCCGTCTGAGGATGGCCAGCGCGCTGTGGCCACGCCGCGCCTGGTCCGGATGCTGCGGCTATTGGGGCAGAAGGAAGCCGAAGCCGGGATGTTTGCCCTGTACCCGGAAGTCTATGAATCATGGCTACATGTAGTTTGCGCCCGGCTGGCAGAAATGGGGATACGGCAGGATGCTTCGGCCTTGATGAACGGTATTGATCAGGTGGGCCCGGCGGCGGAAGCGGCCGTCAGGGTCTGGGAGGAACGGAGCCTGGCGCCGACACCTTTTGCCGACCTGGAGCGGGAGATCCTGGGAGCGCCGGCCCAGGAAGCAGTCTCGGCCCCCAAAATTCTGCGGGCCATCGCCGCGGCGGGGGCCATCCTTGCCGATCCCCCCATCAAAGAACCTGCCGCTCTTTCCGACGTCCAGGGGCAGGACCCCAGCGGCAATTGGGTGACGGGACGAGTGCTCCTGCCTCCCGGTGTCGAGCCGATAAGCGAAGTGTCAGCTCTATTGAGTGGTTCCCTGGCGCCCCTGACCAAGAAGGAGCCCGAAGCTCCCATGGTGTGGGCTTTAGCCAGGCCCTGGATCTTTTGGCTGGGGCAGTTGGTTTTCATGCAGGAGGCTTGGCAGGCGGAACGGATTGCCGGAGGGCTCGCCCTGGAACTGAAAGGCGACCAGCTGGCAACTTTTTACCAGCCCAGGCAGGTTAACGTGGTGGTCATGGGACCGGATGGCACCGAGGTGCAGTGCGGATCCCTGGGGGAGCTGCTGGTGCGTTCCCTGGACGATCTGGGCATTGCCCTGCTAACGGCGGAGATTTCCAAGGAAGCCATGGACGCTATGGTTGCACCGGTAATCCAGACCTTGTTAACCCATGAAATCTGGACCTTCGAATCGGGACAGGCCGGCCGCAACCACGGATACCGCATCCACCCCGCGTTTTCCGATCTTTGCTACCGGGCCCGGGGCAGCCGCTATTTTTACCGGAATGGAGCCCGGGTCACCATGTCACTGCGCCGGACTTGCGAAGAGTGGGCCAAGCAGCGCCTGGCTCTGGCCGGTCTCATCACCGAGGAGAGAGAGGCTGCCGCATGAAAGACCAGACCCTTTATTTGGAGCGCCCCTCCTTCTGGACTGAGGAACGGGACCCGGAGTGCTGGCGACGGGGAATAAAGGCGCTGGCCGAGTTGGAAGAAAAGAACGGCATCATTCGCGGCACGCCGCGCAGCCTCTGGGAGCACAGCTTGAAACAGGTTATGTCCCGCCGGTCGATTTTAGGCCTGTTCGGTATGTCTCACGAGAGTGATCGTACCTTTCTGCTGGGCGTGGGATTTCTGGAATACGACTTCGAGCAGAAGGGATGGCGCCTGACAGAGTTCGCCAAGCCATTGCTCGCCGATGACCTGGAGGACCGGGAAGCCCTTACATCATTAGGTATAACCCTTTTGCAGCGGAGTCCCTGGATCAGACTCCTGGTGACTCGATTGCTTCGAGGCGACTGGGCCCTTTCCGGCTGGCGTAGTTTACGGAAGGGGCGGGGGAAATTGACCGCCGGCGCATCACTCAGGCTGCACCATTTTACCGAAGAAGCTGACTGGTTTTCTGGAATAGAAACCCTCTGCGCCCAAGCCTGGCTTCCTGAGGAGACCGCAACTGATAGAGCCATTGCCAAAAGTACTGATCTAGTCACCCCTCACCCTGACCCTCTCCCCTCAAGGGGAGAGGGGAAAATAAAGGACCAAACTTTTGGCAATCAGTCTTTTGGCAATCACTATAAAATCCGGCTGCATCCCCAGGTGCTTACCCGGGACTCCCGGCGGGATGATTTTTCCTGGGCGCCCTTTAAGGCTCCTCTCTACCTTTTTGATTACCTGGGGTGGCTGGTTGAGGACGGGGATCTACGGCTGCCGGTGGAGATTTTAAGAGAGGCGAGCCTGGAGTCCGGCCCCAAAGCACAGCTTGAGCCTGGCGCCCGGCTGCGCCGGATTATGGCCAGGGAAGCTGATCTGCGGGGATTTGTCCCGGTTGAAAAGGCACTGCGGAAACTGTATGAGGAGATCCACCCTGGTCAGTCTGTCAGCCCCGAGGAATTTGTCGGCTGGATGGATGCCCTCATGTCTTGTGCTTTAAAAAAGGGCGCGATTGAGATTCTGGCGGCCGAACCCGGGCAGGCCCGGCATGGCCGCGGCTTGTTCGGCGACCGGCAGCGGAAGCTGGCCAAGTGGATTGTGCATGACGACTTCAACGGCTGCCTGGCCGAACTTGAGGGAGGGTTTATGAAGGCAGAACCGGAAAAGCAGCATACAGCGGATGATGTTTAACCTTAGCGAGGACCACTAATATGGCCGATAACACTGTCAAAGTTCAGCACAAATGGGCGGCCGGGGGCGTTTCCAGTTATCCCTTAACACATCCCATTGTCGGACAACGCCAGTTCTTTGATACCTTTCAGCATTTTATCCATCTGGTGGATGAAGAAGCCGAAAAGTTTGCTCATGTTTTTGCGGTCATTGCCCAATGGGGCATCGGTAAGTCCCGCCTGGGTTACGAGCTGATAGCCCAGGTAAATGAGAGTTCCAAGGGCTGGTATCTGCGTGACCAGGACGGCTCGCTGCGAGAGGCGCGACTTTTCAATGACGACAAGGATCGCGATCAGTACCTGGCGCTTTACATCCGCTACAGCCAGATTGCCAACGACTACCATAACGTGGACAACTGGTTTGCCTTTGGCTTGTATAAATCCCTGGTGCTGCTCGCCCAGGAGCAGTTTGACAGTTCTATTCAGGGGCAGATCGCCCAGGAGGCCTATGACCGGTTGCTGGTGAAAGGCTTTGATCACCAGAAGCTGGCCGAGGCCTTGGAGGTTACCGCAGGTCACAGTGACGAAGACCTCTATACCGATCCTACCCTGGTGACGCGTTTATGCCAGGCAGCTCATGACTATCTCAAGCAGTTTGGCATCAACTATATACTGGTGGTGCTGGATGAACTGGAAACCGCAGCTGAAGCCGCTACCTTTGGGCTGGAATCCGACCAATTGAAAAAACTGGACGGGCGGGCGATCAAGCTGATGGGCAAAGCCATCAAGGAAGAAGACCCGCGGCGCAAACTGCCCTGGCTGCGCTATGTGGCGCTCTGTTCTCCCGCTATTGGCGACGAATTACGGGAGATCCAGTCCACGGCCCGACGCTTTGAGATGACGGAATTGTCGGCCAACAGCTTCAGCGATGTCAGCACCTTCGTGCAGATTCTCTCTCAAGAGGGCCGGCTGCCGGAGTATACCACCGGACTGGTAGAAGCAGCTTACACCATGAGCGCCGGCAACTTCGGCTGGTTTAACGTGGTGATGGCGAACGTGGACAGTATGCTGGAACAGCGTCGGATTCGAGGAGAGGATGCCCCCAAAACCCTGGGCGATCTTTTTCAGGATTTAGTCAACGTTTCCAGCCGCATTCGGGAACATATCCTGGACCACCATGCCATCGATCTCTTGAAGTTGGAAAACCGGGAGCAGCTTGAGTCAGCCAGGGAACTGCTTTACGGACAATTGCCGGTCCCCCTTGATCGGTACAACGAAGAGCAAAAGCAGGCGCTTCTGAAGGGACAGAATGAATTCGACGAACCCATTGCCCTGTTGTTCCGCCGGGTCGAGTGGGATGATCTGGAGGCCGCCAGAGCCTTGGCCGAGTCGAAATTCCAGCGTGACAAAGAATATTGGCGGCTGGTGGGTGTTGATCAGCCTTTGGATTTGAAGCAGTTGCTTGCCAATCTGGGAACGTATGCCATTCATGAGACAAAAGGCGCGGTTCGGACAGATGGAAAACAGACGCTCCTCATTCCTTTGCGGCAGAGTGATTTTGTCCAGCTGATAGCCTTGCTGTATCCACATCCGGCGGCTGAAGACGTGGCCAGGGCCTTATGGCGCAAGTTTCTGGGGAGCCAGGATATTCAGGAAGAGGACGCCACTCATATCGCACCAAGCATGGCCATGATTAACCGGCTGGATTTGCGGCATCGCCAGCAGGGGCAAAAAACTCTGGTCTTGCGCGATCCTGATATGGGTGAAGCACACCGCCAGGCCTTGGCGGCACGCAAAGGCGAGAAGGACGCTTCCCGCGCCCGGGCTGTATTAGTGGGAGCAATGCGGGTTTTAGATCAGAATTGGGAATATGATCCGGTTCCGTCGGGGATGGGGGAAGAAGATACCGTGGCCATCGCCACCGCAACGAAAACTAAGCACAGCCCTACCGGAGGCCTGGTAACGCTGGATGGACTGAAGCTTCACCCCCAAGGCCGCCTGGTGCTTGCCTGGGTAAAAAATCTGGAGGAGCTGGAGCGGCTCTGCCGCCTGGCTGCCGGACAATTTACCGATCAAGGACGTTTTCCGGTCGTGGCTTTTACTTCCTCAAGGGCTCTGGTGGATCAATTTAATGCACCGACAACTGCAGTGATCAAAAATGCTCCGTCATACTTAATGGTCTATCAACTCAGTTCCACCGAGGAGAATGCCCTTTATCAGGTCGGTCTCCCCAGATCAGGCTGGAATGGTTTTGAGCTGAATAACCATGTATTCACCTCATCATTCACGAACAGGCTGCAGGGAATCATTCGCCCCTTCATGCTAGCGGTGATTGACTGGCGCAGGAAACTCGACCTTATGGGAAGAATTGCTTGGCCGCTGCGGGCCAGCGGGAATCTGAATGAAAAAGAACTCGAGACTTTGGTTAAGGGTTGGTGTCATCTGAGGTTGGAGGGGGCCGAGCCTTTATCTTTGGCTGACCTGGATGAAAATTCCCCGGTCAACGTGAAAGACTTGATCTCGGTATTGGCCAAACTCCGTATTCCTCCCAAAGCGCGCGCTGCCGGTTATGGGGACGATGAACGGGCCCTGATGTTCTCTGGCTTTGACGACAGCGCCCAACTACAGTTTCCGTCTTTTCTGTCAGCCCTGATTCGCCGCCTGGTGGTCGACAAAAATCCCTGGACCTTTGAGGCCGCCAAAAAGGAGTGGTTTTGGGGGTATACCTGGGAAGGGGTGAAAGAACGCACAATTTATCAGGAGTGGATGAATCTTTTGTGCGAGATGCAATTTGCCGAGGAAAGCAAAACTTCCGGAAAAGGTCTCAATGACTATAAGCTGCGGACCTGGTCGCAATTGAACAACATGCAGGTCGAAGCGTCAAATTGGCTCAATGGAGAGTATGGACAGATTGTCACTAAAATGGAAATTGTTTTTGGGGAAGGCCGAGTACAAGACCTGTTCGGGCCAGAAGGATCAGCTAAAGTCGGGGCCAAGACCAAAAAAGCCAGACAATTATTGACTGAAGCTCGAGACAGCCTTTCTACCCTGGAAATTAAGGAAACAGCCTCGCTTTTTCAAAAATCACCCGAGGAGATTGTCGGAGAATTATGCGCCTGCTCCAGCCATCGCCGGGAGGTTATCCGTAAAGTTGATTTTGTTTTCAACAAGGATCGCTACCAGCAGATGAAGCATGACGAAAATATCCGCACCCTGAACTTTGATGATGATAATCAGGAGTTGTGGCGGCGGATACGCCGGGCGGAGCTTTTCATCAAATACCTCCGGGATGCGGACAAGAAAATTCGCACACGCGTAGAAAAGCTGCAGCAGGAGATTAAAGAAAACGTCCCGGATACCTTTCCCGTGGCGCTTTTCACACTGTCATTGGAAAAGATCACCCACATTCTGGATGCGGCACGGAGTGTGGCTGCGGGAGGTGGACAAACCATAAAGGTCCAGGTATCGGAACCTGGGACATTGCATTATTACCTCCGCGACCTGCAGATCGGGGAAGCGTCAGCGGCGCTTGACAAACTGGCCGGCGAGGTTGGGATCGATCTTAGAACTGGACAGGAAACTTCCTTGGAAGAGATCGAGGGGCAGATATTACGTGCCTTTAGAACTCTTCGCAAGACCCATGGGGAACTCAGGGATATGTTGGCTTCCCAGGACGATAAGCTGGCCGAAATCAGCACTCAACTTACCAACGCACCTGAGGATTTCGCCTACCCCGAATCTTTACCCCCCCTGGAAACGCTTATAGCCAAACCGGAACTGATCCAGGACGAATTGGAGGAGAACAGGACCGAGGACGTGGATCGTCTGAGAAAAGACCATGATAATCAAGCACGTTTAGGCAACTTCCAACCGCTTATGGAAAAGGCCATCCGCCTCTTCGATTCACCCAAGAGAAGTATGCAGGTTTTAGCGGGGCAAATCCAGACGGTTGAAAATGCAATTACCGATTATCGGCGAAAACTGTTGGAAAATCCTAAGCTCAGTGCTTCGTTTGTGGCCATCAATGCTCTCAACCGGATCAAAAGAAAAGAACCGGCGGCGGAAATTACGCTGCCAACCCTGGAAAAGCAGAGTTCTCTGAAAGAGTGCGTGCAATTTATTCAGAACCGGCTGGCAGACTGGGAAAAAGAGGGGAATGAATTTTTAAAAGAGACAGAAGTAGCTTTTGACCGCTGGTCGCAAATAGTCGAAGCCATCGGGGCAGGAAAAGATTTCGATCTGGAATCAAAGGAATCAGAATCTTTAATAACTTACGGCTTTTTGCGTCGGACCTATTCCCTGGGAGGGAGTTTCTCATGATCCCCCCAGTATGGCTCTATGGACGTATTGGCGAAGGTCGGCGTCAGAGAATTCTTGGTATGACCCTGCAAGCAGCATCCACCTCTGAATTCCCGGTTGAATCTGGAGTCTTGATGGTGTCGGGAGAAGACTTTGTGCTGGAGGAGCAGAGCTCATTGCTTCTACAATGGATCCAAGAGCCGGGCCGACTGCTCCTGGTAGTTCCGCCATTTCAACCGGGCGCCCAAGATATCCCCATACGCTGGATAGTTGAGTATGCAGACAGCCTTCCGAAAGATGGCAGCGGCCTGGCGGCACTGTTGGCTGGTGAGGTTCAATACCGTTTGCAGGGCGATTTCCTGACCGACCATATCAGTAACATGCAATTTGCCGGGCAGACTCTGGCGGTTGGCTATTACCGGCCTCGGATCACGACCGGAGTTCTGGCTGTTACTGTTTTGCCTATCTGGTCGCTACGGACAGTGGACCATCCCAAGTTGTCCCAGGATTGGCTCACCCAGCTTTATGCCCTGGCGGGCAGACCCAGAGAGACGGCGAAGCAAGTCCAAACGGGACCGAACCTCACACCTCTCCATTTTTCCATACTACTTCATCTGGCCAGCCGTGAATATGCAACATTGGAAGAAGCCTTAGATTCCTTGGAAAGTTCTCCTATCTTTAAAATAAGCCGGGAACAAGGCAAAAGGCTCTGCGCTGACCTGGCTGAATTTGGATACATAACCAAGGCAAGCCTGAGCGAAACCGGCCGGGAGGCTTTAAACAAAAGCCCTTATGCAATCTACCTCACCCCGTTAAAGGAGGGGAATCCATGACCGAGAATTCGATGGAGTCGCACAGCCTGGCTCAGATGCTGGCAATCCAATCTCAGGTACATATGCCGGGAACTGTAGGCCGAATCCTGAACCAGATCCGCGAACTGGAAGCGGTGGCACCCATGTTTGTGGAAGCTGGCCTGGTGAAAAGCGTGGATCGTCCCACTCCTCTTAACCTCAAAGTAAGCGGCATTGGCACCCGCAGTACAGTGAAGAAAACGGTGGGAGGTTTTTTATTCGCCTCCGCCGCGGTCCGCATTGATTTAAAGATCGAAAAAAACGTCGTTTCCACAGCAGGACAGGATAGCCTTTGCGAAATCGACGACATAGATTTTGAGGATCAATCAAAAATTCTCCAATTGAACGAAACCCGTCTGGCCTACCGGTTAGCAGAAGCGGGACTGGACACTTTTCAGCCAGATATAGTTCTCATTGATTGCCCCTTGGTATTAAACCGCAGTATGGTGCCCAGCCTCCGGAGAGGAAACGAATATCATCTTTCTTTTCGTAAAGCTCTAGAAGCAATTCAATCATTTTGGGAGAGGCGGCGAGAAGCTCTGTTTCCCTGGAATCAGGAGGGAGCGATCTTGGCTGGGGTGGCAGCCGAGCGCTTTGGGGCTATCGTCCATTCGGCTCTGGCAGATCTTCGGGATGCGGAGGGCCGCAAGGAGGTGCTGGCGACGGAAAGGGTCAATCCGGTGGCGCTTCAGGCCCTGGACCAACATACCAAGGCCATTATGGGTATAGGGGAAAGGCGCTTTGTCTTTGGACTTTTGGGGAGCTTTTCCAGGACGGCTGCCTTCCGAATGAATGTCCACACCCCCAGAATGGAACCTGCCATACTCCCCGAGTTGGGAGTGTTGGGGGTTCACTACCGGGCCAGCCAGAATGCGGGACCTCGCCTCCTGCAATTGATAGGTGACGCGCCTGGTTGGGATGCCCCGGGTATAGACCTGATTACTGGGCAAGTGATGGCTTTGACGGCCACGGGCGGTGAAAAGGCTTTACCATTCCCTATACAACTGGCGTTGCGTGAATTAAAAGCCC
Source organism: Deltaproteobacteria bacterium (assembly GCA_016874895.1). Taxonomy (GTDB): domain Bacteria; phylum Desulfobacterota; class Desulfobaccia; order Desulfobaccales; family Desulfobaccaceae; genus Desulfobacca. The sequence goes on along the minus strand of VGSX01000042.1, from coordinate 4,312 downwards.
TGGAATATTTCCTGGAAAGCTATCGACGGGGAATCGCCCAGGAGATGAGAAGCCGAAGAATAGAGGACGCCTGGCTGGAAGAACTGGACGATGTGTAACAGCAAATTTTAGAGCAGGAGACAGCATATGACGGGAGTTTCAATTGGCACCTTGGTCGGGAATACCGGGGATCCTGCCAATCTGGTGATGGTGATGAAATCTTCTTTCGCCTGCCGGCGGGGAGAATTCGTGCGAATCTCGCACCAGGAGCGGGAGAGTGAAGAGCTTTCCAACGTGCTGGCGCGCGTTGTCAGCATCAGCCGCAGCAATGTGCTTTACAATACGGGATTAGGGCAGTCGGTCTCGGAGTTGGAACTGCTGCCTGGAGCCCAGGTGACGGGTGAACAATTAACCGCCAAAATTGAAGTCGTGGGGCTCAAAGATCATGCCACCGGCGAAATTCGAATACCTCGCCGACCGATAGACCCAGGAAGCCGGGTAGAGAAAGTCGATTTTCAGTTTCTCTGTGAATTCTATGGCTTCAGTGAACATTCCAGCCTTCATATCGGTAACCTGGTTGGATATGAAAAGGGGCCGGATGCAGTGCCGGTTTTTCTCGATGTCAACCGGCTGGTAACGGAGCATCTGGCTGTGTTGGCAATGACAGGCTCCGGGAAATCATACACGGTGGGAAGGATATTAGAAAGATTGGTAGCCTTCCATAATGGAACCATTGTAGTTTTTGATCCCCACGGGGAATATGGCCGCGCCCTCCAGGGGGGCCAGTTACACTTCAATCCATCTATGGGTGAAACGGAAGATAATCGTGATAAAGAGTCCCTTCCCCGTATCCGGCAGTTAATGGAAAGTCTGCAAACTGCCGGCGGTGGGATCCATATCTATACACCTCAGGACTCGGCGTTCCGGGAAAAGTATGCCGGTGTTAATAGAGAATTGGCTTTGCAGTTTGACCATTTTGAGATGGATGAGGTCAGTGAAATCCTTCCCGGCCTGACCGAGCCGCAACAACGGGTTTTGGACGTGGCAATTCGGTATTGGTGTTTGCAGGAACAGGTGACCCCACGGGATATTAATACCCTTCGCCATTATTTGGGAGATGGATTGGAAGAACTGAGAAACTGGGATGAACTCTCCGCGGCGGAGGCCCAGGCATTGAATGGCAGAAGTGCGGCAGTTGCATCGATGAAACTATCCCGGGTCTTAAATGAGGCCCAAAGCTTCTACCATGGGGCAATTGGCAGTGCCACAGATATCTATGAAATGATCGGCAGGCCGGTAGACCGCGTGGGCCGGCTGGTCATTATAGATCTGCAAGGGCTGAGTGATACGGCCAAGCAGGTGATCACGGCGTTAATTTCAGGGGAAATACTCCGGGCCGCATCCAGCAAAACAGACCGGATTCGCCCCTGCTTTCTTATCTACGAGGAAGGGCACAATTTTGCCCCGGCCGGAGGAAGCACCGTCAGTCATCGTATCATCAAAAAAATTGCCGCCGAAGGCCGGAAATTTGGGGTTGGATTCGCGATTATCAGTCAAAGGCCTTCAAAACTGGACCCTGATGTGACCTCCCAGTGCAATACGCTCATAACGATGCGCCTTAAAAACCCTGATGATCAAAGATTTATCGCCAAAACATCGGACATGGTCAGCAAGGCGGATATCGAAGAACTGCCGAATCTGTCAACTGGAGAGGCACTAATCTGCGGGCGCTCTATTCCGGCACCCTTGTTGGTCAAAGTCGGGATGAAAGCGCTGCTGCATGGAGGTGAGTCTCCCGAGGTCCTGCAGCTTTGGGGACAATGGAATGGCTGATCGCCTGAGTATTTTGCAGAGCCTCTCTGATCTGGAGCTGGCTCAACGGATTCTGCCGATCTGGACGGATTGGGGTGTGGAAGACACCGGAGTGAGTATTCACAGTTTAGGACTTTCATATCTGACTCATGCCGGTAAGGAGCTTGGCTTTTGCGCGGTAACCGAAATCCCGGCGCCAAGACAAGGAAACTATAAACACATTACAGCTGATGTCCGGTCTGATAGCGCCTGGTTTGACTTCGCGTCCCAAAGGGTAGAGCTCCTGGCTGAATTTGAACGTTTCGACGGCAAACAAAAGGATCTTTCTGCAAAGGTGGAAAACCTGCTTCTGGCGCAACATCGATGGCAGAACCCTGCTACCATCCTCTTAATGGCATACTGGACTGAAGGATTGGTAGGATTGCCAGATCATGCCTGCCTGCGAAAAATTGTCACCCAAGGTTATAAGACTCAATTGAGAGAAGAAGTGGCTGGAGGCATCGGATCATGCTTGTGTTTTCTACAATTCATCGTGCAACGCGGGAAAGACAACCTTTTCCGTTTATCAAAAATCGTGGTGAGAGGCGGATGATGAGTTCTCAATCGCGGTATTTCATGCCTAATGCCGATATGAAGTTAGGGAATCGATACGAACTGCAGGAATGCCTCGGCGATGGCTCTTACGGCTGGGTTTGGCGAGCCAGTAATTTGCAGGATGACAAAGTAGTAGCTGTCAAGATCCCTAAGCAAATGGGCCGATCCGATGAAGAACTCGCAGAAGGAAGTGCACTTGTGGGGCGCCCCAGCCATCCTAATGTGGTGGAAATATATTGGATGGGGCGGGTGCCACCCCAGCGAGAATGGTATGTCATTGAAATGGAATACTTCCCATCTTCCACCTTGGCCCGCTTGCTCGATATTGGCGAACAGGGTCTTGTGCTGAGATATGATAAGATTCTGGACCTATTTTCGCAGATCTTGGAAGGAGTAAAACATCTGCATCGATTTGGGGTTGCCCACCGAGATATTAAGCCACAGAACATCCTGGTTTCAGGGGAGCGGTTAAAACTGGCCGATTTCGGCAGCAGTTTTATGCCGGAGGACTTATACACCCGTACAAGAGAAAACGGCGGCACGATCCTCTATTCAGCTCCTGAAGTGGTGGGAATTTCTTCAAGACTTAAAGATGAGGGAGCTTATTTCCTGGCAGATATTTATAGCTTGGGGGTGCTGCTTTACCACCTCGTTACTTCGCGTCTCCCGCACGATACATTAAGCCAGGTTGCACGCCATCAACCATTTCCAAAGCCCTCGGAGTTGAACAATACAGTTTCTCCACAGCTGGAGAATCTGATCATGAAATGTCTTGCCGCTTCTCCTGAGGACCGATGGCAAAGCGTAGAAGAGCTTGCTCAAGCCTATCGGACAGTCCGTCAAACCCAGAAAGCTTTTGGAGAGTTAAAACGGTTGGTTCCCTACACGGAAGTGGACATCGACTGGTCCTCGGATGTCGTAAAATCCCTGGAAACGGAAGATTATCGACGAGCTGAGCAAATTGCCCGTCAGGAATATGAACGGTCTGAAGACAGGCAAGCATTCGTGATCATGATTAAGGCACTAATAAAGGAGGAACGTTACTTTGAATGTATCGATCTATTTAAAAGCCACCCCGAAATCTTAAGCCAACCAGATTTTCTAGGTAAGGAACTGCGCCGGCAATCATTAACGGTTTATCTGAAAACCAGACATATCCCGGAAGCAGCACAGGTACTAAAAAAGTGCTTAGAGGAAGATCAGGAGGCCCCAGATCTCTTACTGAAAAAGGCATCTATTCTGGGACTGCAGGCGAGATATCAGGAAGCTTCCGAGATTCTACTTAATCTAAATCGGCAATATCCTAATAAACCTGCAATTTTAAAACGGTTAGCGCTGGTCTTTGAACAGTTGCGGGATCAAGGAAAAGCTGTGGCCTTCAGAAGGGCTTACGAGAAATATAGATAATTGTCATGTTTACAGCGGTCGGCGAGCTGTTGTCCTTACGAAACGTTGGGACTTTTGGATGGTAAGAAATATTGGCGTATTTTTGATTTGGGGCAATTAACAGTGGGAAGAAAATAGGATAAGCGACTATGACACTTCGAATATTGCATACCGCAGATTTGCACCTAGGTATGAGGTTCACTGGAAGATATCCTGCCGGGGTGCGAGAGCGGTTAGCCCAGTCGAGATTCTCAACAATGATGAATTCGTAAAAACCCCAAATATGACATAACCTATTTAGAATATTAACAATAAGTGGTTTTTTTGCTTGACAAGCTTTTGGGATGATATATAATAACTACTGGAAATTACAATAATTAGATGCATTGGAGATCGCTCTTTGTTCAGGCCCAAAGGAAGCAGTAACACTTCAGCTATCTGAGGATCCAGTGTAAAAAGCCTGATAGACGGTTCAAAGAAGCCTGTAGGGGCGAGGCATGACTCGCCCCTATTAAAAAATTTTCCGGAATAGCCCAAATCG
>VGSX01000041.1 GCA_016874895.1 Deltaproteobacteria bacterium | reverse complement strand
CGTCTTGAGCTCCTGCCAGGGGGGCTCGGACGGGCCCCACCCATAGGGAACCGGCCGCCCCGGGGAGCAGGGCTGGCGTCGTTTAGTCTAATATTCATCAGGAAACTACGGTGATCCCCTTAGGAACTCAGATGGAAAAACGAAAATCTTATTTGTAGGGGCGAGGCATGCCTCGCCCCTACAAGGGGTAACCTTCGGATAAAAAACAGGTTTCCGGATGGCCACTAGTCTAATATTCTTCCTGATCTTCCCGCTCGTTGAAATGATCTGCCAGATATTCCAGGATCAATCCCGTCTGGACGAGCTGTTCCAGGAGATCGGGCCTGTGAGCCGCTAACAACTTCCAACGTCTTTTTTTGTACGGTTTGAAAAGGGCGACCTCGAGGACAAGGTGAGCCAGGATGGCAATGTGTTGATCCGTCGAAGCGGCCAGGAGCTTCAGTCGGGCGCAATTTTTCTTGGAAATGTGTGATTGCCACAAGAAGCCGCTGATTTCATCTTCCAGTTCAAGGCGCCGGCGCTCTGCTTGGGGCAATCGGGCGCATTCCTGGCAGACATGGATCCGATGACCTTTCCCCGAGAACCGCTCGTTGGCCCTGATCCGGCCACATATCCGGCAATAGTGCCCCATGGTGTGTTTCCCGTTATGGCTCAGAGCTCAGCATTTTTCCACCATCGCGCCCGCCATGGACTCATTGTATGAAAATCGGCTCGAAAAATAAAGAACATAAAATCTTTTGCAGGCGTTCCGGGGAGGTGTGATGGGGGCGGTAATTTATTCTGCCCAGGTTAAAAAAACTCTTGACGACGCCAGGGACAAGCAGTATAAATAAAGATTGTATTACTAAACAAATTGTTTATTATTATTAAACCAGAGGAAATGTGAAGATTGGCGAGAAGCTCAAGAGACTGCGCCAGGCCAATTCCTTGACTCAGGAGGAGTTAGCCAACCGGGCTTATCTAACCAAGGGATTTATTTCGCAATTGGAGCGGGACCAGACCTCCCCCTCCATTGCCACCTTGAAAGATATCCTGGATGTGTTCGGGGTGTCCCTGGCGGATTTTTTCCAGGGCCAGACCCAGGATCGGGTGGTGTATCCCCACAGCGCCCGCATCGTTACCTCCAACTCCACCCCGGAGTGCCGGGTGGAAGTGTTGATTCCGGACGCCCAGAATCGGATGATGGATCCGGTGCTGGTGACCATGGGCGGCGGGGCCGCCTTCCCGGTCCAGGAGCCGCACGAGGGCGAGGAGTTCGGCATTGTCTTGAAGGGATCGGTTCATCTCACCCTGGACAATCGGACCTACAGGGTGAAACAACACGAATGTTTTTATTTCCGTTCTAACCTGGAACATGCGGTGGTGAACCCGGGCAAGCAGGAAGTTCGGATCTTATGGGTTGTCACCCCGCCGATTTTTGGTTAAGGAGGGTTATGCTTTACCGCGACCCGAAACATTAGGTTGCCCCACGGGGTTGCAACCGCTCTGAAAGCTTGTAAGTGAGGGAGGTAGTGTGAGTTGGAAAAATTTGAACTGGGTTTTGGCCAGCACCTGATGCTGGACGGCTATGGGTGTCCGTACGATCTGTTGACGGACCTGGACCGGATCTACGAATTCTTGAATCAGTGCCCGGATCTGATCCAGATGACCAAGATCATGCCCCCGTACGCCTTTAAATACTCCGGCAAAGTGCCTCAGGATTGGGGACTTTCCGGCTTTGTGCTGATCGCCGAAAGCCACATCAGCATCCACACCTTTCCGGAGAAGGGTTACCTCAGCATCGATGTCTTCTCCTGCAAGGACTTTGATGTGGAAACAGCAGTGGATTTTGCCACCAAGGTGTTCGGGATCGCCACCCGGGAGATCAAAATCGTGGACCGAGGACTGGAATTTCCCCGGGATGTGGGCGCGGTGACCCGATTCATTACAGATGAACGCCAAGGGATGAGGATTTAAGATGGACGACGCTGACAGTAGCAAGCCTGACCGTTGGTTCCGTTTCTGGCGGCGATGGTTCAGGAAAAGAGACCTCAAGCATCCGGACGACATCGAGAAGGAGATCCAGAGCATCCTGGAAGCCGGGGAGGAACGCGGCTTCATTACTCGCCAGGAAGGCGAAATGATTGAAAGTATCTTTGAATTCAAAGATACTCTGGCCCGGGAGATCATGGTCCCGCGGGTGGATATAACCTGCATTTCCCAAGACAGCCCCATTGCCGACGTCATCGGGGTTATTCTGGAGCGGGGCCACTCCCGGTTGCCGGTTTACAAAGATAATATCGACCACATCCAAGGCATCCTTTTAGCCAAGGATTTATTGGTATTCTGGAACAAACCGGAGGCGGAGATCAACCTGAGCGCCGTCCTGCGGCCGGCCTTTTTTATCCCGGAAGCCAAGAAGATCAGCGATCTGCTGCGGGATTTTGTGGAAAAAAAGTTTCAGATCGCCATCGTCATCGATGAATACGGCGGCACTTCCGGCCTCATCACCATCGAGGACATCCTGGAGGAGATCGTCGGCGAGATCTATGACGAGTACGACACCCAGGAACCCCGCCTCCTGCCCCAGGAAGACGAATCGGTCATCGTGGACGCCCGGCTGGAGATCGAAAACGTCGCCGACCACTTCGGCATCAACATCCCCGAAGGTGAATTCGAGTCCGTGGGCGGCCTCATGATCCACCATCTGGGGAAGGTCCCTCAGGTCAACGACACGGTGGTGACCCAGAATTTAGAATTCACGGTCATCTCGGCGGATGAGAGGCGGGCGAAAAAGATCCAGATCCGGCCCGTAACCTCACCACCCATGGAAGTCCCTGCCAACAACCGGTAATCCGGCCCTTCAGCTCTCCTGTTGCCCTAATCCCTCCACCCAGGCAATATACTGATCTACCTTGAATTTTCTTTTACAGCCCGACAGGCTCATATAACGGATTTTGCCGAAAACCGGCCTCTCCCCCCAGGCCCGGTCATGGACCCCGCCCAGGGACCAGGCTACCCCCACATAGCCGTTGGGATCCCGGCCGTCCAGTTCGTAGCGGTCATTGAGGTAGAGGGCGATTTTTAGGGCTTCCTCCGGGGAGGCGGTCCACTCCAGAATTTTTTTGGCCCAGTACATCCGCAGATAACCATGCATTTTGCCGCGCCGCACCATTTCCTGCTGGGCCGCGTTCCACAGGGCATCGTGGGTGCGGGCCTTTTCAAACTCTGCCAGACTATAGAGGTACTCCCGGGGATCAGGGCGGTGCTGGTCCAGAGTTTTCCGGGCCCACTCCGGGAAACCCGCAAAACTGTCGTAATCCGGGTTGTAATAGCAGAAATTGTCGGACAGCTCCCGGCGGACGATGAGTTCCTCCAGGAAGGCCTGTTTGGCCGCGGCCGGAGCGTTGGCGCCCTGCACCTCCCAGGCCACCCGCTGGGCCCCGAGCTGGCCGAAATGCAGATAGGGAGAGAGGTTTGATTGTCCCTGGAGATTAGGGTCATTGCGGTCATCGGCGTAGCGGCTCAGGCCATCTCGGATAAAAGCCTGGAGCATCTTGCGGGCCGCGTCCTCCCCGGGTTGAAGCCAGGATACGGGAGGAACACGGGGGTCAGGCGCCACCCAGGCCAGGGTCTGGCTCCAATCGATGGCGGGGGCGGTCCCGGGCCAGGGGAAGGGGTGCTTTTCTAGGGGGGGCGGTTCGTCAAGGAAGTCCGGCAGCAGGCGGTGAATCTTGGGCCGCAGGGTATAGGCCCCGAATTCCTGTTTGCCGGAAGCCAGCCAACAGGGAACGATATTGTGGGCATCCACCTCCACTACCGGGATCTGCACGCGAGCCAGAACCTGATTTTTCCATTGCCGTTTAAGCCGCAGGGGATCGAAATCCGTCACCAGGGCCCCGGCCTCTACTTCGGCCAAAAAGGCTAACAGGGTTGTCCCTGGATCACCTTTAAGAAGAAAAAACGGTATGTTATGCTGGACCAGACTGGCCGCAGTCTGGGCCAAACCTCGGAGCATAAAATCATATTGTCTCAACGTGGCCCCTAGAAAGTGGGGAGCCAGAGTAAAGGCCACCGCTAACGGCACCTGGCGGTCCAGGGCATACTCCTGAGCCTGGAGCAGGGCCCAATTATCCCGCACCCGCTGCTCCCGGCTGAGCCAATAGATAATGGGTCCGGCCTTGAAGGTAACATTATTTAATGATCTGGAATTCTTCAAACCCAAAATCCTGGCCCTTCACGAAACGTAGGCGTTCAGCTATCAGCAATCAGCTTTCAGCAAAAACAATGGGGTAGGGAAACTAAGCGAAAAACCAGTGATCCGCCACCTTAGAATAACTATTTGAATCTAAAGCATTAGCTGACGGCTGTAAGCTGACCGCTGAACGCTTACCACGAAACAGAGTATGCTTTAAGCGGATGAACCAAAAATACAGCCAAGATTTAGGGTGGGCAATGCCCACCCTCCTGGCGGAGCAAATCCGTTTACCCCCGCCTCAGGGCCATCACGGCATATTTTCCAGCCGGAAAACGCCCTCCGGGGTCATCTGAGCCCTCAGGCCGAACTGGCGGATGACCTGGCTCATGGGCCGGCCGAGAAGGAAGTCCAAAGCGCCGGGGGGGAGTTCCCACTCTTGCAGCAGCATCTGCCGCAGGTAGTGGTCAAAGTGCAGCATGTCAAACAGGGCCTTACTGTCTGCGGCTTTATCTTCAGCCAGATCGCGCAGAGCGGCTTCCAGCCGGTCAATGCTGCAACGCTGTTCATGGGCTGCAATTAATTCCCACAATTCCTCGTGTTGGCCGAAAATGACCTCCCGGGTCAGATACCCGGAATCTGCCGGGGGGCGTTCGTCGCTGCTGCGGTTACACAATTGCTGCCGGCATTGTTCCGGCCGCTGGTCGTAAATAAGGCAGCGATTCGGGTCGGTGGCGTAATAGAGGCAATGCTTGGTGCCGGAATGCTCCTTGAGCTTCAGGCGTTCCTCGGTCATCGTGACCACCTCACCGGTGCGGGGGGATGCCCCTTTTTCGCCCCGGCGCAGGGTGTATACCTCGGTCATGTGGAGAGTATCGTTTTCAAAAAGGTGCAGGTCGGCAATCATCAGAGTCGGGCTGCCCCTTTCGCAGCACTCGCCGCAGCGCAGGCAGAGATCCTCTACTTCCTGCCACTGGGCCTTGGCGGTGCGGATCAGGGCCAGCCAGCGTTCGGCCCGTTCCGGGGTATCGAGATCATTCCAGTCTCGGTACAGGGCGTCGAAATCTCCGGCCTGTTCGATGCGATTGATGAGAAGCTGGCGCCTTCCGGATTTGGCATTCAATTCCAGAAGTTCGTTCAGGTATTCCCGCCAGATGTTCAGCATGACATCCCGGTTGCCTCTTTCCAGGGCTACCAGGGGATTGTCGCGTATTTTTCCTTTAAATTTTGAGATGGTGGTCATTACAGCCTCGAAGTGTTTTAAATGGATTGCTTGATAAAGTAATACAGCCCCAGGGTGAGTTCAACCATGGCGTCGAAATCCAGGGTCTCCAGGACATCGGTGGGGCCGTGGTAATGGGGATTGCGCATAAAGGCGGTATCGGTGAGCATCACGGCCTGATAACCCTGGTCCCAGAAATTGGCATGATCGCTCAACCGGCTTTCCGGGATGAGATAGCCCCCGAAAGGGATGGCGATGCCGGACACCGGCAGGTGGCAGCCGCTTTTCAGGGCCTGCTCCAGGGCGGTCAACAACGGCTTGGAGCGACGGTCGGCCACCAGGGCGATAAAGTTGCCGGTGGTGGGGTAGCCCAGGTATTTCAGGGGGAAAGGCAGAGGCTGGCTGTCGGGTTCATGGAGATAATAGCCCACCATTTCCAGGCAGAGCATCCCTTTAATGACATCCCCCCGCTCCTTGGCCCGGCGGGCGTAAACCCGGCTGCCCATGTACGGGGTGAAAAAAGCTGGCGGCTCTTCGGTGGTGAAACCGATGAAGACCCAGGGCGGCCGGGGGGACAGGGATCGGGCCAGGCGGGCCGCCTCCAAGAGCACCGCCACGGCGCTGGCGTTGTCGTCCGCGCCGGGCGTGCCGGCCACCGTATCAAAGTGCGCTCCTAAAATATAGTACCCGGCCGGGTCCCGGACCCCGGCAATGATGTTGGCCACCTCCTGCTTAAGATAGATAAAGCTCTGGCGTTCGATTTCATAGCTTAGGTCCAGAAACTTCTGTTTGACATAGTCTTCGGCGGCTTTTAAAACCTGGGGCCGGTAGACGCTGCGGTCTCCCAAAGTGACGCTGAGATAACGGACGTGCTCCACCAGGCGCTGCCGGAGTTCGAGTTTATCTACCATGCTGTTTGAGAAAGTTCAAAGTTCAAGGTTCAAAGGGCGGCGTGCAGCTATCAGCTTTCAGCAGGAAAGGCGTTAACTCATTTATTCGGAGATGCCAGGCATCCGCCGAATTATGTAAAAATTAAAATCTGCTCTTTTAGCTGACGGCTGAACGTTACGTACCCGGAAGTTCATTATATAGTTTTTCTCGGATACTGGTAAGGGACAAAATCATAAACAGTTCTTCATTTTACTTTTCAGATTGTCAGCGCCAGATTATAATCTATCTCAGGGGAATGATTCTTGTCAGCCATAAGAACCCTCAAACCATCCAAGCCGGACTTAACGGAGGTTTTATCCATGAGCGGCACCCTGAGTGTGTCGGCATTTTATTATACTTTCCGGGATATCATCCGGTTGATCCATGCCTGCGCCAGGGTTGAGGACATCGCCGAGATCGTGGTGGTCAAAATCGCCCGGGCCTTTGAGGCGCAGGGGGCCTTGTTGCAGTTATACCACCGGCAGACCGGGCAGAGCCTCACCAGGGTGGGTCATGGTCTGGGAGAACTCTATCAGGCGGCCGGTCCCCTTACCGGGTCGGAGGCAGTGCTGGAGATCTGCGCCGGCCAGAAAGTAGTGGTGCTGGACGCCCTGGGCCAGGATGCCAGGGTCCTGCCGGTTGAGTCCGATAGAGCGTCCGAGGTGCAGGTGCTGGTGGTGGCCCCCCTGGGGCTGCAGGAAGAATTGGCGGGGATCATCTGCTTGATTTTTGACCACCCGCAGGATTTTCCCCCCGAGGAGGTGGAGTTTCTGGCCGCGGTGGCCCAACAGTGCACCTGCGCCATCGATAAGGCCCGGCTCATCGAAAAACAGCAGCAGCAGTTCGACCAACTGGCCTACCAGACCGAGCGCCTCACCGCCCTGGGCCGCATGGCCGCCGGCGTGGCCCATGAGCTCAACAACCCCCTTTCCAGCATCCTGCTCTACAGCAGCAACATGCTCAAAAAGGTCCCGGCCGACAGCTTCCTCCATGAGGGCATGGGGATCATCATCCAGGAGACCAAGCGCTGCAAGACCATCATTCAGGAACTGCAGGATTTTTCCCGCAGCAAGGAACCCAAGAAAAGCCTCGGAAATATCAATACGGTGCTGGAAAAAGTCATCCACCTGCTGGAAAATGAATTCCGCCGCCGGGCCGTGCGGCTGCACCAGGATATGGGCAACAACCTGCCGGATATGCTCATTGACGTGGGCCAGATGCAGCAGGTCTTCGCCAACCTGTTGATCAACGCCCTGGAAGCAGTGGACGGCAAAGGGGAAATAACCGTGCGGACCCACTTTGACGAGGCCAAGCGGGCCGTCACCATTACCATTGCGGACACCGGCTGCGGCATGCCGCCGGAACATCTCAGGCGGATTTTCGAGCCCTTTTTCTCCAGCAAGGCCAAGGGCACCGGCCTGGGATTGGCCGTTACCTACGGCTTCATTATGAATCACCAGGGCGATATCCAGGTGGAGAGCGAACCGCAGCAGGGCACGCGCTTCACCATCACGCTCCCCGTCATCGGCCCCGAACTCGAACCGCACAGGACGACGCCTTAATGTCGGCCGGCCATATCTTGATCATAGACGACGAACAGGTCATCGGCCTGGTGTGCCGTCTGGTGCTGGAAGAACAGGGCTATACGGTGGACGTCTGCCAGACCGGCCGGGAGGGCCTGGAAAAAGGACGCGCCGGGGAGTATGACGTAACCCTGCTGGACTTCAAACTGCCCGACATGGAAGGCATGGAGATCCTGCGCACCATCCAAAAAGACCGGCCGGGAGAGTACGTCATTGTCATGACCGCCTTTTCCACGGTGGAAAACGCCGTAGAGGCCATGAAGGCCGGGGCTTTCGATTATTTGGCCAAGCCTTTTACGGATGACGAGCTTCTCCTCACCGTGGCCAAGGCCATCGAAAAGAAGCGCCTGGTGGAGGAAAACCTGGCCCTGCGGCAGCAATTGATCGATACATATGGTTTTTCCAACATCGTGGGGGAAACCCCGGCCATCCAAAAAATCTTTGTGGAAATCACCAAGGTGGCCCCCACCGATGCCACGGTGCTCATCTGCGGCGAACCCGGCACCGGCAAGGAACTCTTTGCCCGGGCCATTCATACTTACAGCCAGCGGGCCAGCCGCCAGTTCGTCCCCATCGATTGCAGCACCCTGACGCCCTCGCTGCTGGAGAGCGAGCTGTTCGGGCATGTGAAGGGGGCCTTTACCGGGGCCGTCAAAGACAAACCCGGGATTTTTGAGGTGGCCAATAAAGGGACTCTGTTCCTGGACGAGGTGGCCAATTTAAGCCTGGAGATCCAGGGGAAGCTGCTCCGGGTCCTGGAAACCCACGATTACAAGCCGGTGGGCGCCAGCCACTTCAAGAAAACCGACGCCCGCATCCTGGCGGCCACCAGCCGGGATCTGAAAACCATGGTCCAGGAGGGTACCTTCCGGGACGACCTCTATTACCGCCTGAATGTCTTTCCCATCTTCCTGCCCCCCCTCCGGGAACGCCAGGACGACATCCCCCGCCTGGCCTACTTCTTCCTCCGCCACTTCTGCCGCAAGATCGGCAAGCGCATCGAGGGGTTTACCGAAGAAGCCCTGGAACTGCTCCGTAACTACCCTTGGCCGGGTAATGTCCGCCAACTGAAAAATATGGTGGAGCGCCTGGTGATCATGGTGGACCATCCCATGCTGGACGGCCTGGACCTGCTGGAACACCTGGACCGACGGCCCTGGCGCGCCGATAACGTCCCCACCACCCTGCAAGAACTTAAAGAGGCGAAAAAACGCCTGTACGAGCAAACCTGCGGCCACCTGGAAAAGGCCTTTCTCCTCAAGGCTATGGCCGAGACCGACAATAATATCTCCCAGGCCGCCCTCCGGGTGGGTATGCAACGCCCGAATTTCTCCACCCTGCTGAAAAAGCACCGCCTCTCCCCTGAACGTATAAAACCCCGTTCCTAAGCCCTTCTCTGTATATATTTATATACTGATATATTTATTATTATTATCAATAGGTTGTCAAAAGGCAACTGTCCTGCGCCGTATAATATTATATACTCATGTCCTCCCGAACTATCCCTTAAAAGAAAAATAAATCAACTAAATCAAATAGATAAACAATTTCCGGGTCAGGCACAAAGCTTGCTAAATGGATTACTAGTTCACTGTTTTTAAAATGTCATTCACCTTCAAGGAGGCCGAAAAATGTCCGCAGTTCACACTGCCGCATCGAGAGCAGCCGAGCAGACGCCCACCATCCTGATCATGGAAGACGAAACCAATGTGGCCAAGGGCCTGAAACTCATCCTGGACGAAGAGGGCTATCAGGTGGATTGGGCCGATAGTGGGGCCCGGGCCCTGGAGCTGTTCCAGCAGAAACAATATGACCTGCTCCTGGCGGACCTGCGTCTGCCGGATATCGATGGCATCGAGGTTATCAAGGAAGTCAAGCACCAGAAACCCCGGACCGGGGTCATCGTCATCACCGGTTACTCCACGGTGAATTCCGCGGTGGAGGCCATGAAGCTGGGGGCCTCGGATTACCTGCAGAAACCCTTCACCGATGACGAAATCAGGACCGCCATTCACGAGGCCCTGGCCATTGAGGCTACCTTCCGCCCGGCCCCCCAGGTGGCGGTCCCGGTGGTGAACGAAACCGCCCTGTTGCTCCAGAAGCGGGAAGTCTTCCGGGTCTTGAACCGTACCGCGGACGACAAGTCTTTCTGGCAGGACCTCATGGATATGCGTCTCGAGGCCCTGGATCATTACAAGCTCTCCCCCGAGGCCAGAACGGCCATCCTCACCGGGGACCTGCGCTGGATTAACGATAACGTGGGTGAGCTGACCCAGAAACAGCTCCGCTTTATCTTTCAACGCCAGCAGAACGAGGTCCTGGTGCACTAAGATCGTTCTCGGAGGCAGGAAACGGATCACAGCAGCAAAGGGGGAAGTGCATGAGTAGAACTGACAGCGGGAATGGCCCCAATGGTTCGGTCCTGGTGGTAGGCGGCGGCATCGCCGGTATGCAGACGGCCCTGGACCTGGCCGATTCCGGCTTTTATGTTTATCTGGTGGAGGAAAGCGCCGGCATCGGCGGGGTCATGGCCCAATTGGACAAGACCTTTCCCACCAATGACTGCGCCATGTGAATTATCTCGCCAAAATTGGTCGAGTGCGGTCGGCACTTAAATATCAAGCTATTGACCCTGACGGAAGTGGCGGAGCTCACCGGCCGGGCCGGTGATTTTACCGTAACCCTGACAAAGAAACCCCGCTATGTGGATATGGACAAATGCATCGGCTGCGGGGTCTGCGCCGAAAAATGTCCCCGCAAGGTGGATGATGAGTACAACCTGGGACTGGCCAAAAGGAAGGCCATCTATCTGAAATACAGCCAGACCGTCCCCTTAAAATACGCCATCGACCCGGTCACCTGCATTTACTTCAAGAAAGGCACCTGCAAGGCCTGCGAGAAGTTCTGTCCCAGCGGGGCCATCAACCTGGAGGATCAAGAAGAAAGGTTCGCCATCCAGGTGGGGGCGGTGGTCTTGGCCACGGGTTTTGCCCCCTTCAATCCCGGGGTTTTTGATACCTACGGCTACGGCCGCTACCCGGGCGTGGTCACCAGCCTGGAGTTTGAGCGCATTCTGAGCGCCTCCGGGCCCTTCGAGGGCCATGTGGTGCGGCCCAAAGACAAAAAAGAGCCCGAAAAAATCGCCTGGCTGCAGTGCGTCGGCTCCCGGGACCTCAAACCCGGGGCCCACTCCTACTGTTCCGGGGTCTGCTGCATGTATGCCATCAAACAGGCGGTCATCGCCAAGGAGCATGCCGGGGCCGACCTGGACGCGGCCATTTTCTTCATGGACATGCGCACCTACGGCAAGGACTTCGACCGTTATTACCAGAAGGCGGAGCACGAGGCGGGGGTGCGGTTTGTGCGCTCCCGGGTCCACTCCCTCAGTCCGGCCAGCCCCGACAGTCTGGATATCCGCCTGGAATATGTGGACGACCAGGGCAAGCTGCAGGAGGAAATCTTCGATCTGGTGGTCCTGTCCATCGGCTTGGAGGCCTCGGAGCAGTTCCGCAACCTCTGCCAACGCCTGGATGTGAAGCTCGACGGTCATGGCTTTACCTCTACCTCGTCATTTGCTCCGGTGACCGCCTCCCGCCCCGGTGTCTATGTCTGCGGCGCCGCGGCCGGGCCCAAGGATATCCCCTACTCCGTGATGGAGGCCTCGGCCGCCGCGGCAGCCGCCGCCGGGGAGTTAAGTCCCGCCCGCTTTAGCCTGGTGAGCACCAAAACCTATCCCCCGGAGCGGGATGTCAGCCGGGAGGAGCCCCGCATCGGCGTCTTTGTCTGCAACTGCGGCATCAACATCAGCGGGGTAGTGAACGTCTCCGAGGTGGCGGCGCACGCCCGCAGCCTGCCCCATGTGGTCTATGTGGAGGAAAACCTTTATACCTGCTCCCAGGATACCCAGGACAAGCTGACGGAGGTGATCAGGGAACACGGCCTGAACCGGGTGGTGGTGGCCGCCTGTTCCCCCCGCACCCACGAGCCCCTGTTCCAGGAGACCATGAATAATGCCGGTTTGAACAAGTACCTGTTCGAAATGGCCAATATCCGCAACCAGGATTCCTGGGTGCACGCCCAGGAGCCGGAGATCGCCACCCGGAAGGCCAAAGACCTGGTGACCATGGCCGTGGCCAAGAGCGCCCTCCTCAACCCCTTGCAGGAGGCGGATCTGCCCATCACCCAGACAGCCCTGGTGGTGGGCGGCGGCCTGGCCGGTATGGCCGCGGCCCTGAACCTGGCCCAGCAGGGCTACCCGGTCCATCTGGTGGAAAAAACCGGGGTGTTGGGAGGCAATGCCCGGCAGCTCCTGACCACCTACCGGGGCGAGGATGTGGGCGCCTTCCTGGAACGTCTGGAAGCCCGGATTTTCCAGGAGCCCCGGATCACTGTGCACCGCCAGGCCAGCATCACCGGGGTGGACGGTTTTGTGGGTAATTTCAAGACCACCATTGCCACCGGCAACGGCGCCGCCGTCATCGACCACGGGGTGGCCGTGCTGGCCACGGGCGCTAAGGAATACAAACCCACGGAGTATCTCTATGGCCAGCATCCGGGAGTAATAACCCAGCTTGAGTTTGACGAAATGCTGCGCCGGAGGGATCCCCGCCTGGCCCAGGCCCAAACCATGGCCTTTATCCAGTGCGTGGGCTCCCGGGAGGACCATCGTCCCTATTGTTCCAAGGTCTGCTGCACCCACTCGGTGAAAGGGGCTCTGGAACTCCTGGAGGTCGATCCCGGGGCCGACATTTATGTCCTCTACCGGGATATGCGGACCTACGGCGACCGGGAAGACCTCTACCATCAGGCCAGAAACCGGGGGGTGATTTTTAACCGCTACAGCCGGGATAAGAAACCCGTGGTCACGGCCCAGGGCGAGAAGCTCAGGGTGGAATTCAGGGACCATATCCTGGCCCGGCCCCTGGCCGTGGAGGTTGACCTGCTGATCCTGGCTGCGGCCATTGAATCACATCAGGATCAATCCCTGGCCCAGATGTACCGGGTGCCCCTGGATGCCGACGGCTGGTTCCTGGAGGCCCATCAGAAGCTGCGCCCCGTGGATTTTGCCAATGACGGGGTGTTCCTCTGCGGTATGGCGCACTATCCCAAGCCTCTCGAGGAGAGCATTGCCCAGGCCCAGGCCGCGGCCGCCCGGGCCGCCACCGTCCTGTCCAAAGGCACGGTCAAGGCCGGCGGCCTGGTGTCCCGCATAACCCCGGATTTCTGCTGCGGCTGCCAGATCTGCGTCAATGTCTGCCCCTACCAGGCCATTGCCTTTCACGACAGCCTGGGGGTGGCCCAAGTCAATGAGGTCCTCTGCAAGGGCTGCGGCGCCTGTGCCGCCGCCTGTCCCTGCGAAGCCCCGGTGCTGCTGGGCTTCAACAATCGGCAGCTTTACGCCCAGATACGCAGCGTCCTGCGGTCTGCCTGAGAGGGCAAGGAGAACATATGGAGAATATCCGGTTTGAACCTCAAATATTAGCTTTTGTCTGCAACTGGTGCGCCTACGGCGCCGCGGACCTGGCGGGGGTGAGCCGCCTGCAGTATCCCGCCAATGTCCGGCTGCTCCGGGTCATGTGTTCCGCCACGGTCTCGCCCCACCACATTCTGCGGGCCTTGCAGAGCGGCGCGGACGGCATCCTGGTGGCCGGCTGACACCTGGGAGACTGCCATTACCTGTACGGTAATCACATGACCCTCAAGAGGATGCGGTTTTTAAAGGAATTGTTCGCCTTTATGGGACTGGGAGGGCGTTTGCGCCTGGAATGGATCTCCTCGGCCGAGGCCCAGAAGTTCGTCAAGGTGGTCTCGGAATTTACCGAAGAGATCCGGGCCCTGGGTCCCAATCCCGTGGGCCGCTACACCTGCGAGTCCGGGAAAAAAATAGGCCGGAGGGCAGCCTGTCCCACGGCGCCAGACCCGGTTTTAGCTGACACCGCCCCCGGACCGCACACGGTCCCACGGGCGGCGGCGGAGGGGCGCTGATATGCACGAAAAAGTCCTGAACCTGTTGGAAACCGGCAAGGTAGATATCTTCCTGGGTTATAAAATGATGGCTGGACACCCCCTGCCCCATGCCTTCGGCAGGCACAATCCGGTCGAGGTCCAGGAAATGATCCTCGGACCGGCCCGCTATCCCCTGGAAAAACTCGCCGTGGAGATTTTAGCGGCCCGGCCCGACCTCAAGATCGGCATCCTGGCCCGGGACTGCAACCGCCGGGCCCTGAACGTGCTCACCGTGCATCAGCAGGTGGCCCCCGGCCAGGTGCAGGTCCTGGAGGTGAGTTGCTGTCCTTCGCCCCTGCAACGCCATGCCGATTGCTCCTCCCTGGAAGCTAAAGAATTCGGGGCCGGCAAAAAAGAAATAGGCATCGACAACAATCTAACCCCGGACCGCCTGGAGGCTATGGAGCCCACGGAGCGGTTTTCCCGTTGGATGTATGAATTTCAGAAATGCCTTAAATGTTATGGCTGCCGGGACATCTGCCCGGTGTGTTTCTGCAGGGAGTGCTCCCTGGAACACGAGGACCTCATCGGCACCGGTGACCTGCCCCCGGAGGTGCCCATCTTCCATTTAGTCCGGGCGGTTCACATGGCCGGGCGCTGCATCGACTGCGGCCTGTGCGAAGACGCCTGTCCGGTGGATATCCCCCTGCGGCTGCTC
Source organism: Deltaproteobacteria bacterium (assembly GCA_016874895.1). Classification (GTDB taxonomy): domain Bacteria; phylum Desulfobacterota; class Desulfobaccia; order Desulfobaccales; family Desulfobaccaceae; genus Desulfobacca. Next base: position 2,801 of record VGSX01000041.1, on the reverse strand, counting down.
TACCGGAAGGTGAACGAACTCGTGGCCGACCTCTTCGATTATAAGACCGGCCTCAGCCTGGAGCAGCCCCCGTTCAGCCTCCTCTTTGACAAAACCGCCCAGCCGGCGGCAGCGCCACACGGGGCTTAGTTTATGATTGGTTCGGTATTTAAGGAGATAAGGCATGTATAAACTCGTACCGTCGGTCTGTTCCTATTGCGGCACCGGCTGCGGCGTGCTTTTTAAGGTGTTGGACGGTAAACTCCTGGGGACCCTGCCCCTCAAGACCCACCCGGTGAATGAAGGCAAACTCTGTATCAAGGGCTGGAATCTACACGAATTCGTCAACAGTCCCCTGCGCCTCAAGGCCCCCCTGATCAGAATCAACGGTCGCTTTGCCAAGGTCACCTGGGACCGGGCCATCCGCTACACCGCGGAGAAATTCCGTGAGGTGATGAGCCAACATGGCCCGGACAGCGTCGGCTTCCTGGCCTCCGCCAAGATAACCAATGAAGATAATTACCTCATCCAGAAATTCGCCCGGGCCGTGGTGGGCACCAACAATGTGGACCACTGCGCCCGTCTCTGACATTCCTCCACGGTGGTAGGTCTTACCGCCGCTTTCGGCAGTGGGGCGATGACTAACTCCATGGCCGAATTTGAGGATTCCGGCTGTATTTTTATCATCGGCTCCAACACCACGGCCTGTCATCCCCTCATCGCCCGCCGGGTGTTCCGGGCCAAGGAGAAAGGCGCCAGGCTGATTGTGGCCGACCCCCGGAACATTCAACTGAGCCGGTTCGCCGACGTGGCCGTCACCCATCGGATGGGAAGCGACGTGGCGCTGCTCAACGGCATGATGCGCCTCATCCTGAAACATGGCTGGCAGGCCCAGGCCTACATCGATGAACGCACCGAGGGGTTCCAGGAGTTCCGGGCCTCTTTGGAAGCCTACACCCCGGAAAAGGTCCAGGCCATTACCGGGGTCAGCCCCGGGGACCTGGAAAAAATGAGCGAATTGTACGCCGCCAACTCCCCTGCAGCTATCCTCTACACCATGGGGATCACCCAGCACATCACCGGCGTGGATAACGTCAAGGCCATCTGCAACCTGGCCATGCTCTGCGGCAATGTCGGGGTGGCCGGGGGCGGCGTCAATCCCCTGCGGGGCCAGAATAACGTCCAGGGCGCCTGCGATATGGGCGGCCTGCCCCACGTCTTTCCCGGTTACCAGTTGGTGAGCAACCCCGACCTGAACGCCAAATTCTGCCAGGCCTGGGGGAAAGAGCAGCTTCCCGACAAACCCGGCCTGACCATCCTGGAAATGGTAAACGCCGTTCTGGCAGGGAAACTGAAGGCCTTATTTGTCATCGGCGAAAACCCCAAACTCAGCGACCCCGACTGGCACCACCTGCACCATGCCCTGAAGGAGCTGGACTTCCTGGTGGTGCAGGACCTCTTCCTGTCGGAAACGGCCCAGGTGGCCGATGTGGTCCTGGCCGCCGCCTCCACCGCGGAAAAAGACGGCACCTTCAGCAACACCGAGCGGCGCTGCATGAGGGTCTTTAAGGCCATCGAGCCCATCGGCGACACCCTCCCGGACTGGGAGATACTCTGCCGTCTGGCCACGGCCATGGGCTACCCCATGCATTATGACCACCCGGAGGAGATTTTCCGGGAAATTGCCTCCCTGACGCCCAGTTACGCCGGTATGAGCTATGACCGGCTGGGTATCGACGGCCTCCAGTGGCCCTGCCCCAGCCCGGAGCACCCGGGAACCACCTTCCTTCATAAAGACAGATTTACCCGAGGGAAGGGGCAGTTCCACCTCATCGATTACCAGGACCCGGCCGAATTGCCGGACGCAGCCTACCCGTATTTCCTCACCACCGGCAGGATGTTCGCCCACTACCACACCGGCACCATGACCCGGATATCCCCGGCCCTGGACCGGGAGCAAAAAACCGGCTATGTGGAAATCAACCCGGCGGACGCCGGCAATCTGAAAATCCTGGAAGGAGATATGCTGGTCATCACCTCACCCCGGGGCCGCATTGAGGCTCCGGCTAAAATCACCCCCGCAGTGGAGCCCGGCAATCTTTTCCTGCCCATCCACTTCGGGGAGAATCCCACCAATGTGCTCACCAGCGCCGAGGCCTTCGATCCTCTGGCCAAGATCCCGGAATTCAAGGTCGGCAAGGCCAGGCTGGAAAAACTCATGGAGTAAAAGCGGTTTCAGTTCGTCGGGGTGAGGACGGCGGCGTTTAGCAGTCGGCTAAAGTCCATAGGGGCGGGGTAATCCCGCCCCTGGCAATCGGAGCTGTCCCGACCGGTTGTAGGCCGTCCTCATCTTACCCCTTGCCGCTCAGGACCTCTTTAATCTTCAGGCCCAGGGCGCTCAGGGAAAAGGGTTTCTGGAGGAAGGGCGCGTCCACGTCGATCTCACCCTGGTGCTTGATGGCGCTGTCCGTATAACCCGACATGAACAGCACCTTCAGGTCCGGTTTAAATTTTTTCAATTGCCGCAGTAATTCTTTGCCTCCCATTTTGGGCATCACGGCGTCGGTGATGACCAGATCCGGCCGCAGATGATCACCGGCAATCAGGCGCAGGGCCTCTTCCCCGTCCGCAGCGAGGGTGGTCTGGTAGTTCAAGACGGCCAGCATCTTGGCCAACAGGGTCCGCAGGGCCGGTTCGTCTTCCACGACCAGGATGTGCTCTTGCCGGCCGGCCAGCTGGGCCTGGCTGATCCTTTCCAATTGAGAGCTTGCTGCGGCCCGGAGGCGGGGCAGGTAAATCTTAAAGCGGAAGTTCCAGTTTAA
>VGSX01000040.1 GCA_016874895.1 Deltaproteobacteria bacterium | reverse complement strand
GAGACGGCGCACGATGCTGAAGGTGGCCCCGATGAGGGCTCCCAGGTGCAAACCGATGGTCAAAAGAACCGCGCCGCCTTCCTGCACCCCCAGGTTGCCCGGGATAAAAAAGGCCATGCTGCTGATCAGAGTAATGAGGGCATCCAGGCACAGAGCGGTGGGAAAGCTGATGGGCTGATCCAGCAGGTGGAAGATGATGTAGAGCTCCAGGCCGTGGATGAGCCATCCCACAAAAGAAAGTCCCACGGCGACCCAGAATTTCCAGATATGATGACGGTAGAAGGTGGACATCTGCTCATCCAGGCGGCAGAGGGCCTCTTCGTGTTTCTTGAGCCGCGGTGGCAGGAACTTACATTTTTCCAGAACCTCCATACTAAGCCGGCAGATGCCGTATCTCTGGATGACCACAAATCCCAGGGCTCCCAGGCCGAATGATACAGCTGCGGCCACGAGCACCAGCAGCCAGGCCGACGACAGAGTAAACAAAAAAGGGGCCATTGCCAGACCCAGGAAGATGTATAGGACCAGGGAGAGGACCAAAATGCCCTTACAGATTACCAGAGAGGCCGTGGCATCCGTCAGAGGCACACCTTCTTTACGGAGCATCATGGCCTTCACCGGTTCGCCCCCCAGACTGCCCACGGGAGTGAGAATATTGATAGCCTCCCCGGCCAGGCGGTTGAAAAAAAGATATCTGATGGAGATGCCAGCCGGGGGACGGTCGAAGGAATAATACCAGGCCAACGTATCAAACAGATTCACCAGGAAATAAGGCAAGAGAATCAGGGGCCAATGCCAGCCCAGTAAGGTGAGGTGATGCAGGATTTTGTCCCACCCCACGGCGTGGAGCATCCACACGAGAAACAGGGAGGCGATGACGAGCAGCAGGAATTTAATTCTGGCCATGCAATTTCCGGCGATAAAATATCAGGGCAAAGATGTTGGCCCCCGCCGCCGCAGCCAGGATCATCCAATCCAGCCGATCCAGGATCGCCAGGATTACAATGAGGTAAAAAAAATCCCGGCTGGACACTTCTTCCAGGAATTTTTCAGAACCGCTTAACTGGGAAGCGGCAGACAACCCGGTAGCGGCGGATGCGGTAGAGGGACTGGTTATCTGCCACCAGCATATCGTACATCCGATGGCCACACAAACCCCGGCTGCCAAATACAGGGGATTCTCGGAGGCCCGATAGCAGCCAAAAGCAATACTCAAAAGAACCAGCACGTTAATGACCGAGTCGCCATGGAGATCCAGCATGGCCCCCAGCCGCGTTTCCTGGAATTTAATTCTGGCCACGGTCCCATCCAGACAATCCAGCACCAGGATGACCGGCAGGAGGAAAGCCGCAGCCACCGAGAAGCCGTACGAACCCTGGGCAAAACCCCATACTGCCAGCAGACCCATTAGGAAAGACACCAGGGTGATCTGATTAGGGGTAATATCGCGGCGCAACACCCAGGGCAGGACCCACCCGGCTATTTTCCGATTCCAAGAATTTTCCAGAATGCCCTCTCCTACGGGAGAATTATTGTGGGCGGCGATCAGGCGATTTATGGCCTCAGACTGGTCCTGATCAGCCGACAGGGTAAAAACCCTGGGGCCGGGCACTACTACCCCCCTTACCTGGCCATTCTGGGCTTTTCGATTAATATAAGCATGCAAATCAGGAAGCAATGCATCTTTCGGGGTTAGATCTCCGCCAGGTTGCGCCTCTCTCTCCTCCAGCCATTCCCGCCAGGCCTGGGCCGAAAAAAGCGCCAGTCCCATGGCCCTCAGGCCGTTGGAGGCGATTTCCGGATTAAGGCCCCTTATTAGCCCATCTGCCAGGTTCACGCCGGGTGAGACGTCCCCGGCCTCGGTGGCAGAGGTCTTTGAGCACTGCAACGACGGCAGCGGCGGGAACACCACGGCCAGGGCCAGCGTCCAAGGCGGCGGCGGATTTTGGAGGAAAATTTTTATCGTCTCCGGGGCTGGCAGAGTTCTCCCCAGGAGGGATAAGACGCAACCCCCGTCTTGGAGCGGGGATTGGCCCGGCCAGGAATCAGGCTCGGGGGATATGAAACAAACCGCTGGAAGCGGCCGCCGCGGCCGGTCAAGCTCCCGCTGTATTATTTCATGCAGATTAACGGGCGCGAGAATGACCACGTCCGTTAGGCCTGCCCGCTGGAGGCCCAGAATCTGTCTCTGCAGAAAGGGAATGCCGGCCACCGGGCTGAAGAGATAGGATGCTGCTGCTTCACTGGTCTCCGGTATTACTATGACCGCCTGATTTTTCATAAGGAATAGCTCAAGGGGATGGTAATGCCTTCGGCTTGCAACACCGCTTTCAGGGCGTCCAAAAAATCCTTTATATCAGCCTCGCTGATGGCCCCGATAGTTGCCAGGCGAAAGGTGGCACTGTCCTGCAGCTTGCCGGGATAGATGGTAAATCCCTTTTCATAGAGGGCATTGTGCAATCGGTCAAAATTATAATTGGGGTCATCGGGCTCAAGAACCGTAGTTAACAGCGGCGATTGCCGCTCCAGGGGCAGGAGGATTCTAAATCCCAGATCCCGCAGGCCGTCCATCAGGATTTCCCAATTTCGGCGGTAGCGCCGGAATCGATTGTCAGCCCCTTCCTCCCAGAACTCCCGGATGGCTTGGGCCAGAGCGTAGACCACCTGCACCGGGGGGGTGAACTGCATCTGGCCGTTGGCTTCGAAATGGCGATACTGCTGGTAGAGGTTGAGGTAATAAGAGCGCCGGGGGATCTGACGGCTTTCCTCCAGGCCCTCCCGGCGACAGATCACCCAGGCCAGGCCGGGCATTCCCTGGAGGCATTTGTTCGAGGTGGACAGCAGGTAATCGATGGCATCGGTGTGTATATTAACCGGCACCCCGCCGAGGCTGGAAATGGCGTCTACAATGAGACTCACCCCGTGGTCCCGGGCCAGAGCGGCTATAGCGGGCAGGGGGTTCAACAGGCCGGTGCTGGTCTCGTGATGCACCACGGCCAGGTGGCTGATCCGGGGGTGGGCGTGCAGCGTTTCCCGGAGGAGGGATAATTCTGGCCACTGGCCCCAGGGGAAGGTCAATTCGTATAAGGGTAGCTGGTAACAGCGGGCAATCTCGGCCAGGCGCTGGCCATAGGCGCCGTTATTAATGACGACTACGCCCCCGTCGGGAGGCACCACGGAATTGAGGACCGCGTCCATGGCTGCGGTGCCGGACCCTGCCAATAAAACGCAGGTGTGGGTTTCCGGGTCGCCCCCGGCAATCCTGACCAGATCATCGCGGACCTGGTCCAGCAGGCGGACGAACTCCTGTTCCCGGGGGCAGATGTCGGCTACCACGAGGGCGGCCTTCACCCCCTCGGTGGTGGTGGCCGGACCGGGGTTAAGCAGAATCTTGCGGGGTACTGCAGGCACGAGTAACAGACCTCCGGTTTTTTTAGCGCAGGCGGGCAGCGATCAGCCTGCAGTTTCCCTCTGGATGGCCGGCCAGACAACCTCCCGGGCCCGGTGCAGGTCCTCCGGAAAGTCGATCTCCAGCCAGCTCAGGAGGCCGATATCCCGCACCCATAATCGTTCCCGGTCACACAGGGCCTGCGATAATTCTTCATGTTCGGCCATGGGGTTCTGGCGGATCAGCTCCGCCATTAATGCCACCGCCAGGGGAACATCGGGACCGGCGATCTTGACAATGCCCACGGCCTCCCCGGCTATCGGGTCGGTGGTGTTGAGGCTTTTCCCTATGGCCGTGGCCAGACCTCGGCGATGTGCCACCTTGACCTCTTCACCGCTGTCCTGGGCCAGGGAACCCACCAGCAGGCAGCTCTTGTCCTCTTCACGGTATAACCCATTAAATATATTAGGATTAAACAGCAAGTCAGCATCCATGAAGAGAAAAGGGCCCCGGAGATACTCCCGGGCCAGCCACAGAGAGTATAAACTCCCGGTCCGGGCATAGAGTTCGTTGGTCACCCAGTGCAGGGTCAGGCCGGTTATCCCCGCGGCCAGGGCCTCCCGCAGTTTGGCCTGTAAATGCCCTACCACCAGCACCGCCTGGCGCATTCCGGCCCGGTGCAGGGCCCGGAGGGTATGCCAGATGAGCGGACGGCCGTCTACCTCAATTAAGGCCTTGGGTATTGTTTCGGTGAGGGGCGCCAGACGCCGCCCCACCCCGGCGCTGAGAATGACCGCCAGCATATCAGGGCTTCCCGGCCTGCCAGAGAAAAGTCATGAACCTTTCTTTGATCTCCGGGGGGGTTAAGTGGGGCCGTTGCAGGTCGGCGGCGGCCCCCGGGGCCACCTTGGCCACGATGAAATGTGGTCCCGGCTGGGCCAGGGCCTGGCGGAGTTGACCGGCCAGTGCCTGGGGATCCCTAACCTCCTGCGAGGTGGAGTAACCGGCGGCCTGGGCTACGCTGGCCAGGGATATGCTGGCAGAGGTGGTGGCCTGGCCGCCGGTGGAATCATAGGCTTCGTTGTCCAGAACCACATGGATAAAATTGCGGGGCCGGTGGTGGCCGATGGTGGCCAGATTCCCCAGTTTCATGAGACAGGCGCCGTCGCCGTCCAGCACCACAACGGGGCGCTCGGGTTGAGCCAGGGCCAGACCCAGGCCGATGGCGCTGGCGCACCCCATGGAGCCCACCATGTAAAAATTCCCCTCCCGGTCCGAGGTAGTGTATAATTCCCGGGAAATCTTCCCCGTGGTGGAAACCACCGCCTCCCCCCCGGACAGGGCGCCAAGGATAATGCCGATGGCCTCCTGCCGGGCCAGACGCCGGGAGGGCGGCTTTTCTTTTCCGGCGGCAGCCGTCAGAGCACCCCGGGGGACGATCAAAGCCACCGGTGAGGTAAGATCCACCATCTGCCGGTGCAAACGGCCAATAACCTCCCGGTCCGTGGGCCAGTCGCCGGTGAGATATTCCGTGGGCGTCTCCAGCAGGGCCAGGAGGGCAGGGGTTTTCTGGCCCATGAGGCGATGCTGAGGCGCGTCCGGTCGCCCCGGCTCACCCCGCCAGGAGATTATCAGCAGACAGGGGAAGCGATAGATCAACTGCAGGGAGGTCAGGGGATTGACCGCGTTACCCAGACCCGAGTTCTGCATGAGAATCACCGGCTGGCGGCCGCTGAGGTTCCAGCCGGCGGCCACCCCCATGGCCTCTCCTTCGCTGGCCGCATTGACATAAATTCTGGACTTATCCTGTTCCAGAGAGCTGATGAGCGGGTTCAGGATGGAGCAGGGCACCCCGGCGTAGGGGCCTAACCCGAGGTCATCGAAAAGATTAAGCAGCTTAGTGGCATCAGTCATAACTTGTAGATATCCTTGCCCCTGCAATTATTGAGCGAGGCCACTATAGGGGTGGGTGTCAGATCGATGATCGGGTGCGAAGTGAGTTCCCGGCCGGGCTCGCCCAACAGGCTAACGGCCCGCTGGTAATCCCGCCAGTTTTGGATTTCCATCCAGCCCGAGTTCACTTCCAACAGATGCACCGGCACCCCTCGATCGATGATCTCCTGAAGCAGATCCGTGAAGGAGGCCTGCATGATGGCCGGGGCTTCGTGAAAAGCGCGGTTCTGATGGGTTCGCCGACATTCGTCATATACTGTTTGCAGGATAGAACCGCCCTGGGCGGAGAATTTGGCGATGCCGATAAACTCATAGTCCGCCGCGGCCTCGCCAATGCTCCGGTGACCGATGCGCACCGCCAGATTGATTGACTGTCCCAGCAGCCGCCGCTGGTTGCGCGGCGGTTTGTCTTTGGCCACTACCAGATCGAGATTTTTGTTGGGATTATATCCCTGTAAAAAGGAATTGTCCACCACCAGCACGATATCTCCGGGGCATTTGAGGAGTTTTTGGATGATGAAAGATTCGAACAGGATATCGGCATAAATAATAACCGTCTGCTGCCCGAAGGCGTCCCGGGCCTTCATAATCGAATGCAGGATATGACCCTGGGAGAACTCCGGGTTGAAGATGGTGCGGATGCCTTCCACCTGCACGGCCTCGGCCTGATAGCCGGTGATGGCGGTAATGCGATTAAGACCGAGCTGTCTCAGGGTCTCCACATTATGCTGTAAAAGAGGCTTGCCATTAAGGTCCAGCATGGCCACCGGCCGGTCCAGCAGTAGGGCATCCAGGGGATCATTGCTGCACGGTTGACCGGCGGCAGGGATAATCACCGCGTGGTCGTCATAGGGCCGGCGCAGATATTTTTTTTCTGCAGCCTGGAAGCGGCTCATTTCCTGGAGCTCAAAAATGGTCTGCAGGGGGGCGATCTCGGCTTCGATGGCAGAAAGGGTGCCCGTCTGGCGGAGCCGGCCCAGGACCTTCGCCATGGCCTTTACTGCGGCCCGCAAGCCGGCGTTGGCATAGATGACCATTTTTACACCCCAGGCTGACAATTGCTCGATGGTAACTTGTGGGTAACTGGTGGGCACCACGACCAGGGGGAGGGGCAGGGACCAGCCCTGGATAAAGGACTTAATTTCGTCAGGGGTTTTCGCCTTGGAGTGGATCAGAATGGCATCCGCCCCGGCCTCGGCATAGGCCTCGGCCCGGCGCCAGGCTTCCTCCAGGCCCCAGCCGGCTATCAGGGCCTCCACCCGGGCGATGACCATAAATTCCGGAGAGCGCTGGGCATCCTTGGCCGCCATGATTTTACCCACAAACTCCGCCAGGGGGGCCAGCTCCTGGCGACCCGGAATATAACTGTTCACCTTGGGAAAGCACTTGTCTTCGATGCAGATGGCCGCGATACCGGCGGCTTCGTATTTGTGCACCAGCCGGATGACGTTGCTGGAATTGCCATAGCCAGTATCGCAATCGGCAATGACCGGGATGGAAACCGCTTCGTTGATGGTGCTGGCCGCTTCCAGGTAATCCTTCATAGTCAGGATATTGGCATCTGGCACCGCGTAGGCCGCAGAAATCTCCAACCCGCTGGCCCAGATGGCATCAAAGCCCGCCTGCTCCACCAAGCGGGCGCTTAGACCATTGTGGGCTCCGGCCACCTGCAATATATCGGGCTGGGCCAGCAAGCGACGTAACAACTGAGCTTTCAGGTGCATCGGCAGGTCCTTTGGTGTGCAGGTTATCAGTTCGGGTTGTTTAGCACTCTATCAGAATGGTGAGAAAGGTATTATCAATTTATATCAAAAAACTAATAATGTTAACCTCAAAATTTAACTCAGGGTATACTTCCGTTAATGATTTCATCATGCTGGATTAATATGTTCCCCTAGCTGCATAAAAACAGGCCGACTCGTGAAAAATAGAGCAAACGCTTTTTTCCTGGAAACCAGCTTGCCATCGGGCCCGCTTCTGCGATACATTTATTTATGGCTATTAATTTCTTGAATCTGCGCCGAAAAATCCGCTACAGCTACTGGCGGTTACGCAGACATAAAGGCGATCCCCGTATCTTCGCCTGGGGTATGGCCGTGGGTGTCTTCATCGGGATCACCCCGACCATTCCCTTTCATATGGTCTCTGCTCTGGCCATCTCCAGCCTTTTTCGTATCTCCCGGGTGGCCGCCCTCATGGGGGTCTGGGTCTGCAACCCCCTCACCATCCCGCCGATTTATTATTTCAGTTTCAAGCTGGGCGCCTGGCTCCTCTATCCGGATCAATCTCTGGCGCTGCCTGAAAGCATCGACCTGCGGGAGATTATCGCCCTGGGCTGGCAGGTGAACCTGGCCCTGCAACTCGGCGGACTGATACTGGCCACCCCGCCAGCTGTGGCGGCCTATTTTATCACCCTGTGGGCGCTGCGCCGCTATCGCACCAGAAAGCCTTCCTCATCTCAACGTGCCTTTCGTTTCCCCCAAAATCCTCTGCCGCCGTCACGGGCTGACGCCTAAGAAATCTCTGGGGCAGAATTTTCTCCTGCATCCCGACCAGGCTCGCCGGCTGGTGGCTGCCCTGGAACTCGGCGAGCACGAGACCGTGGTGGAAATCGGCCCCGGATTGGGTGCCTTAACCTTATTCCTGGCCCAGGCAGCCCGGCGGGTGGTGGCCCTGGAGGTGGACAGCCGCCTCATCGCCATTTTACAGGACGAGATCCTGACTGACCTGCCTCAGGTGGAGATCATCTCCCAGGACGCTTTGTCCTTTAACTTCCTGGCTCTCAGTCGTATCGAAGGCCGCCCTTTGCCGGTTATCGGCAACCTCCCCTATCAGATCACCTCTCCCTTATTGTTTAAACTGCTCTCGGAAAAAGCCGCGGTGCGGGTCATGGTCCTGATGATGCAGCAGGAAGTGGGCCAACGCCTCCTGGCCCAGCCCGGGGGCAAAGACTACGGCATCCTGTCGGTCCTGCTGCAGTATCACTTCCGCCTGGAGAAACTCTTCTCCCTGGGCCCTGGGAATTTCTACCCCGCCCCTAAGGTCGATTCCGTGGTGCTGCGTTTCCGCCCCCTATTCAGGGAACCTCCCGGGGTGGATGAGGAACTTCTGCGGGAAGTGGTTAAGGCCGCCTTCGCCACCCGGCGCAAGACCCTGAAAAACAGCCTGTCCGCCCAGTCCTCCCGGCTGGGGCACTCTCCCGCCCACATCCTGGACACCTTGTCCGCCCTGAACATTGACCCCAACCGGCGTCCGGAAACCCTGTCAGTTCTGGATTTTGTCCGCCTGGCCCAGGCATTGGGGGAGAGGCCATCCCCCACTCCGAAGAACGCCCCGGCAGAGCCGGCGGATTAAAAAGGTTGACTTGCTTCGGGACAAAGAATATAAAAATAAGAATTTTTATCGATAGTTGCCCCGCGGTGCGCCAGTAATCCATGTCCTGGAAGAAAATCAAGGTTCTCCACCTCTTTGTCACCCTCCCGGTGGGCGGCGCCGAGGATCTGTTAGCCAGCATCGTCACCGGGTTGGACCCCACCAGGTTCGCCCCGGAGGTGGCCTGCATCGGTGCGGCCGGCCCCGTGGGGGAAGAATTGCGCCGCCAGGGGTATCCGGTGGCGGCACTGGGTCTTAATCCTAAACGCGATGCTTTTATCCGGCTGGTCCGGGAGGTGCGCAGGGCCATCAAAGAAGCGGCCCCCCACATTGTCCATACTCACCTCTATCATCCGAATCTCTACGGCCGCCTGGCCGGCCTGAGATTGGGCCTCAAGGGGGTCGTGGCCTCGGTGCATAATGCCTATACGAGGATTAAATGGCACCGCTGCGCCTGGAATTATCTCCTGGCCCGGGCAACTGACCGGATATTGGTGAGTTCCTCCCAGGTTTACCGGGACGTCCGGCGCTATGATCGGGTACCGGAAAAGAAAATCCTGCTGCTGCCCTACGGCATCCGACTGGAGGAGCTGGATATTCCCCTGAGCAAGGCCCAGGCTAAAGCAATCCTGGGGGTTTCAGGCCTCTGCCTCGGCACCATCGGGCGCCTGGAGGAGCAGAAAGGGCAGGAATTTTTATTGGCGGCTCTGCCTGAAATCAAAAAACATATCCCCGCTCTGAACCTGCTGGTCATCGGCGAGGGCAGATTAAGGTCCAGGCTGGAGCATCAGGCCCGTGAGCTGGGAATCAGTGATATCGTTCATTTTCTGGGCACCCGGCGTGATCTGCCCCTCCTGTACCGGGCCATGGATATCTTTGTCCTGCCTTCCTTATGGGAAGGCCTGCCCCTGGTGCTCCTCAAGGCCATGGCGGCGGGATTGCCGGTGATCGCCACCCGGGTCAGCGGGGCTGAAGATATCATCCAGGACGGGGACAATGGCCGCCTGGTACCCCCCCGCCAGCCGGCGGCCCTGGCCCAGGCCGTGCTGCAGCTCCAGGCCCAGCCGGAACTCTGGCCCCTCTGGGGCGGTCAGGCCCGGAAGACCATCCGGGAACACTACTCCCTCGAAGCGATGTTGACTCGCCTGCAAACCGTCTATGAAGAACTGGCGGCATGAATAACCGGGGCGGGATGGCGGCTGAAAAGACCTATACCCTCGTGCACACCGAGTCTTCCCTGGGCTGGGGCGGTCAGGAAAGGAGAATCTTTGCCGAAGCCGAGGTCATGCGGCAACGGGGACATGACATCATTCTAGCCGTTGACCCCCGGGGAGAATTGTATAACCGTTCCCGGCAGGCGGGTTTTGAAGTGGTCCCTTTCCTCTTCGGCGGCCGGCACTCGGTGTCGACCTGGACGGGATTGCGCCGGCTCCTGCGCCGCCGGGCCGTGGATATCCTCAATACCCACAGTTCCCTGGATAGCTGGGTGGGCCTCCTGGCGCTGCTGGGACAGAGGTCCAGAACCAGACTGGTGCGCACCCGGCACTTAAGCACACCCATCAAATCATCCTGGCCCACCCGGTGGCTGTACCGGAGCCCCGACGCTATCATCACCACCGGCCAGGCCATTAAGGGTCTTATTGTAGCCAGAACCGGGAGGCGGGATGAAACCATCTTTTCCATCCCCACCGGCGTCCCCTTGGAGCGCTTTTATCCCCGTCCGGTCCCCCAGGACAACCTGTTGCCGTCTCAGTTCCGCCACGGCTGTATCATCGGCTGCGTGGCGGTCCTGCGTTCCTGGAAAGGACACCTCTACCTGGTGGAGGCCCTGGAAAAACTTGTCAGGGCCGGGGAAAAGGCTTACCTGGTGCTGGTGGGTGACGGTCCCTATGGGGCCGTCATCCGGGAAAAAGTGTCCCGGTTGAACCTGGCCGAGCACATTTATTTCGCCGGCTACCAGGATGAAGTGCCGGACTGGCTGGCCCGGATGGATATCGTGGTCCTGGCCTCTTACGCCAACGAGGGGGTGCCCCAGTCCTTGTTGCAGGCCATGGCCCTGGCCAAGCCGGTCATCGGCACCATCTGCGGGGGGATACCGGAAATTGTGGAAATCGGGCGTAACGGCTGGCTGGTCCCGCCCCGGGACAGCGAGGCCCTGGCCGAAGCCCTGATGCGACTTCTCCGGAATCCGGAGGAGCGGGCGGCCTTCGGCGCCCGGGGCCTGGCTTTAGTGCAGGAAAAGTATTCCCTGGAGGGGATGGCGGCGGCAACCGAGGAAGTCTATGAAAGCATCGTCACACCTCAGCGCTCCTGACAGGCGGCCGAACTGAGCTTGGCTGAGAGCGCTGATCACTTTCGAGAATACAATGTGGGAACGAGTAAACTCTGCGCCCTCTGCGTCTCTGCGGTGAACAATATAACCGCCGAGATGCAGAGGATGCAGAGGATAAGATAATGCTTTTAACCTTGAACTTTGCCTTTGATGGTACGGATGCTTAGCAAGATATTAGCTCGCCTGTGGTACGCCCTGGACCGGCGGCACCGCCTGATTACCTTGCGGAATCTGGAATTCGCCTATGGGGAGGCCATGAGCCCGAAGGAACGGGAAAGGGTGGCCCGCCAGGTTTTCTTTAATTTTTTGACATTGTTTTTTGAGGCATTGGTAATGCTCCTGTTGCCTCTGCCCGCCCTGCAAAGAAAAGTCATTGTTATCGGGGCGGAAAATGCTGAGGAGGCCTGGAAGCTTCAGAAGGGGATGCTGGCCATAGTAGCCCATGCCGGGAACTGGGAACTCACCGGCATGGTCTACGGTATGTCCTATCACCCCCTGGCCATTGTGGCCCGGAGACATGACAATCCGGTTATAAACCGGATCATCCGCTTTCTCCGGGAGCGGGGGGGGAATCAGATGGTCCCCAAACAGGGGGGGTTAAAAGCTATTATCAGCCGTCTGAAAAAAAATCAGATCGTGGGCATGGCCATCGATCAGAACACCACCACCAAGGGGGGGGTTCTGGTGGATTTTTTCGGACGCCGGGCCCGGACCACGCCCATTGCCGCCATCCTGGCCCGCCGTTTCGGCACCCCTGTCCTGCCGGTTCTGTCCCGTCGGCTCCCCGATGGCAAACACCTCGTTTACATCCATCCTCCCCTGCCCATGGAGATTACCGCTGACCCGGAAGCCGATATCCGGCGCCATGTGCAGTTGCAAAGCGTGGCCATCGAAGCCTGGGTGCGGACCTGCCCGGAGCAGTGGTTGTGGCTGCACAAACGCTGGAAAAATCAATATCCTGAATTATATAAAAATCTCTCATGACACCCTGGGATGGAGGTGAGATATGAAAAAGGAAGCAATCTTAGAGGCCCTGCGCCAGCAGGTGGGGGAACAGCCTTTGGCTGCCAGCCTGGGGACAACCCTGGTGGACCTAGCCCCCGGCCAGGCGGTGGTGGAAATGGCCACCGGCCCACAGTGCACCAATATATTGGGCGGCATCCACGGCACAGCCATTTTCGCCCTCATCGACGAGGCTTTTCAGGCTGCCTGCAATGCCCACGGCACCGTGGCGGTGGCCTTGAACATGAACCTGACGTTTCACCAGGCTCCCGAGGTGGGAGCGGTTTTGACCGCCCGGGCCCAGGAACTGCACTGCGGGCGGCGCACCGGCACCTATCTGATTACCGTGACGGATGCCGCCAACCGGCGGATTGCCACCTGCCAGGCCCTGGCCTACCGGAAACGGGAACACCTCCCCTTTTTATCGACAGCCGAGGACTCACCGACCTGAGTCAGTCCGTCATCCTGGGAGCATCAGACAAAAAGGGCGGTTATGACCTAACCGCCCCTCAAGCTATCGCATCAACGCGCTTGCGCTCGGGTTATTCGTTAAATCCGCACCCGACAATGAGTCCGCTTTTGGTTTTCCGGGAATAGGTGCACTTGTTGGCGCCCCCCCAGACGTACCTGACGTAATCCCCCGCCGCGGTGCCTTTGGCAACTTCATCGAAGACCGGTCCGGCTTTTTCTTTCAGGCTTTCGCCCGTCAGGGTCGGATGCACCAGCAGTTTGCCCTCAGCTTCCATAATAAAGACATAAGGGTCTTTGTGGGCTGCATCAGCAAAATCTTCGGGTTTTTTGCCGGCATCAAGGGCCTCGACGATTTCATCCACCTGTTTTTTGACAACGTCTTTCATAAAACCTCCTCTTAAAGGTTTAAAAATAAAACGTCCATCTCCCTTGCCTCAACGCAACAACTATTGCCCACGGCCTGCTTTTTTGATCAATGCCTTTTGATCCACAATTTTTCCACTTATATCATATGTGACAATAAATTTAAAGGAAAAAAAACTTTTTTTCTTATTCCCCTGGCAAAATTTTCTCCAACCATTCAACTAAGTGGAAAAATTGATAATAAATACCCAATGAGGATGCATCACCCTCTGATGACACCCCACGGGGGTGCTGGACATCCACTCTCTTCGCTTTTATCCGGAAGCCGGGTCATCTCAAGCTCCTTATGGGCCAAGCCCCGGTCCTCAAGTTCCCCGTGGGTAGAGGAGGGAAATCAGGCAATCCAAACTGCCCTTGGTCACCAGAAGAAGATAATTTCGGTTATTTTTATCAGATGGCCATAAATTCCTTGACAAACAATTTCTCCTCGTACCAAGATAGACTGGATGGTATTATGTAGTTGCCCGGTCTCTAAGGTCCAAGGGCCGTAGGGCGGAAAGACGTGGCGCCTCCCGCCGATGGCGCTTGCTCCCGCAATATCTGCCTCCACAGGCTTGCAAGTCCGTGCCGCGGTGCTGGTGATATTTTACGGAAAGGCCGCTGGCCTGTGAGGCATGGGTATTACTTCGAGGCTGCGCCTTCTGGTGGGGAAAGACTGCTGGCGCAGCATGAGGGGCGCCGCAAGGGGGGGGATGATATGATGATCTATTGCCGGCTTCTTGTCTGGCTGGCGATTGTGTTCAGCAGCCTGGCGCTGCCGTCGCCGGCCAAGGCCCAGTCGCCCTATGATGATGTCCTGGTGGCCCAGGGGCTGCGTTACCTGCAGGCCGAAAATTATGATGAGGCCCTGGTCAGTTTCACCACCGCCTGGGAAAAGGGCGCCAAGACCCCGGAAAAGGCCTATTACCTGGGCATCGTCAACTTCCGTCTGACGAACTACCCCCAGGCCATGGATTTCATGGAGCGAGCCTTGCGTCTGGAGCCTCAATTTAATGAAGCCCGCCTGCAATTAGCCGCCATGTACCTGGCCCTGGACAACCCGACGGCGGCTTGGCCGCATCTGCAGGAACTGGAGGCAGCTGACTACAAGCCCAGCCTGACGGCCATGTATTCAGGCCAGGCGGCGGCCAAACAGAAGCAGTATTCCCTGGCAGTGCAGTATTTCCGCCAGGCGGAAGCAGACCCCCTCCTGGCTCAGGAAGCCAAAATCCAGGCCAGTCTGGCCCTGGCGGAACAGGACCGGTATAGAGATGCCCGCCAGGCCCTGGTGGAGGCCATTTCCCTGGCTCCGGACACCCGGCAGGCCGGTTTTGCCCAACGCTACCTGGACGCCGTGGAACGCCGCCTCAAAGAAACCAGGAACCTGCGCCTTCGTTTAGGCGCCAGCTTCGATTACGACACCAACGTCTCCCTGACCCCCGGGGATGTGGCCGCGGCCAACATCATCCCGGCCGGCAAGGGAGATACCGTTTTCACTCAGTTCGGCAACGTGGAATATGAATTCCTGCCCACCGGCCCCTATGGTCTGGCCGCGCATTATAATCTCTTTCAAACCTGGCACTCCCGGCTGACCTTGTATGACGTTATGAGCCACACCTTCGGCCTTACCCCGTCCCGCCGGATGTCCCAGGGAACCTTCTGGCTCACCTTCCGCTACAACTACACCGATCTGGATTCCAACAAATATTGGACCTCCTTCTCCCTCACCCCGACGTATCTCCACATGCTGAAGCCTAACCTGGGACTGGAAACAGGTCTGAAACTGGTCCGCAATTACTACTGGTGGCTGCAGCCCTTCCCCCAGGAGGACCGCAGTTCCAAGAACATCGGGGGAACCCTGGGGCTTTATTATTTCTTCAAACAAAATAAGGGTTTTCTGCAGGGCCGGGCCAGCTACGAATACTATGGCGCCTCGGGCAGCAACTGGGAAAGCTCCATCTACAGCCTGCTCTTTAACGTTCTCTATCCGGTAACCGATTCTTTGCGCCTCAACCCTTCCCTGGAACTGATTCACCAGCCCTTCCATAACCCGTGGTTTAACGGGGTAGATTTCCAGGCCAAGCGCCGGGACAACATCGCGGTGGCGGGTTTTCAAGTGTTATACAAAATCTACAAAGACTTCGAGTTAAATCTGCATTACTATTATATCCGGGATGATTCCAATACCGCCCTGTACGACTATGATCGCCAGATAATCGGGGCCATGCTAGAATACCGTTACTAAAACATCTTTCGGTGGTGCGGGGCTTCGGGCCTGCAACCACGCCAAAGGAGAGCGGCCTATGAAACGCCCGCATTGGATCGTGGCCCTTTTGTTGTTCAGTCTGGCGGTGGCCTCCCAGGCCTTTGCAGCCCAGGAGGTGGGGGGCATTGCCGAGGTGGTGGGCGGGGTGGATATTTTAAAGGGCGGCAAGCTGCCGGCCGAGCCCGCCAAGGTGGGGGATAAGATACATCAGGGTGACGTTATCCGGACCAAATCCACAGGCAAGACCCAGATTCAGTTCAGCGATGAATCCATCCTGACCATCGCCCCGGACAGCCGAGTGGTGATCAACGAATTTATCTATCAACCCGAGACGGGCCAGAGGCAGGCGTCGATAAAAATCTTTTACGGCCTCATGCACACCCTGGTCACCAAAATATTTAAGAAAGAAAAACCCGATTTTATCGTAGAAACCCAGACCGCGGTCATCGGCGTGCGCGGTACCGACTACTTCACCCTGGCCGCCCCCGTCACCTCCGACATCTATAACAATTCCGGCGCCACTGAGGTTAATAACATTTTTCCGGAAATACCCGGAAAGGTATCGCTGAAAGGCAAGGAATACACTCAGGTGGGGCTCAACCGTCCCCCCACCCTGCCTCTGCCCCTGACTCAGGATGATATCAACTGGATTAAAGGCCAGATGACCCCGAAAATGTTAGCCAAACCCTCCGGGGCCGTTTCCAACCAGGAACAGCTCTTGAGCAAGGTTGCCGAAAGCAGTCTGGAAACCCAAAAAGCGGGCAACGGCATGGTTAGGCCGGTGGAACAGAATATCATCCAAAACCTGCAGAGTGCCGTTTTCGTCCCGCCTCAGCCGGTTCCCCAGCCCGGCCCTGCTCCTCTGCCCACCCCTTATAATATCTATATTTTCTGGGGCAGCGGGGCCCAAGATTTGGACCTTTACCTCACCGGGCCCCTGGGACCCAATGGTGCTCCCCCCCCGGCCAGCGGAAATTCCACCTTCCAGGTTTACTACGGCAATAGCGGCAGCTTAACCAGTCAACCCTTCGCCTATTATCATTATGACTCAATGGTTCCCAATGGCGGCGAAGTGATAACCATAGGAAAATGGAACCAGGGGGACAATTACGTCGTCTCCGTCAATGACTGGACCAATCGGAATAACCCCCAAAGTACCGTGTTATCAAACAGTTCGGGAGTACAAATGAGGCTTATCCAAGGCGGCACGGTCTCCATCGTGCCCGTCAACGGGGCAGGATCGGCCGCCCGGGTGGAGGGGGGCACCGTGTTGCATACCGTGTCCCCGCCCGGTGGCAAGGAAGGCAATACCTGGACGGCGGTGTCCATTAATCCCAGCACCGGCGTAGTCACTCCCATCAACCGAATTAATGGCGGAGCTAATAACACCGGCAACAATGGGAGTTAACCCTGGAGGCGCTGGCAGAACTGCTCAGAATAATGATTTCTCCGTGAAAATCCCCTAAATCCCCCCTTTACAAAAGGGGGACTTTAAGAAGTCCCCCTCATTTTCCCCCTTTTCTCAAGCTCTGCCTTACCCTCAAGTTTATGCAAGGTGGCCGAGCACAGCTCAGCGGGATATCGCGTTCCCGAGGGCAACGTGGGAACCACCATGAGAGCTGCATGTTAGATCATTTTCTCATCCCCCCCTTGAGGGAAAGGGTCAGAGTGAGGGGATCCATTATTAATAATACCTCTGAGTTATCCCCAACTCAAGCCATCGCCCTGGAATTTGTGGGTAATGCTCAAGGCCCGGCATGAGGGGGGGCGATAACGGGACAAAAGCCTCAAGGTTTTAAATTTTGTTTCCTTCGTGCCGATACAGTGTTATATGACTTCGTTATTGATAGATCAGAAAAAACAAAGTAAACCTTGGCTGGGGATGAATCACTGGCGGGTTCTGCTGGTGTTGGCCGTTATGGCCGCCGGGGCTCTGGGCATCTGGGGGGCGGTGCGGCAGGCCGATGGGGAGATGCGCCAGGAACTTCTTATCCAGACGCGTCTGGTGGCCCAGGTGCTAAACCTGGACCACCTTAAGGGGCTTACCGGCACGGAGGACGACCTGGCCTTACCTGGTTACCAGAAGCTCAAGTCGCAGCTCGAACTCATCAAGCAGGCAAACGACAAGTGCCGCTTCGTCTACCTCATGGGCCGCCAGGCGGATGGCACCCTGTTTTTCCTGGTGGATAGCGAGCCCGCCGGCTCCAAGGACTACTCTCCCCCCGGCCAGGTTTATGATGAGGCCTCCGAGGAACTCAGGCACGTCTTTGACACGCGAGCGGGTTTTGTCGAAGGCCCTATCAGTGACCGCTGGGGCTTATGGGTTTCGGGGCTAGTGTAGTGTCTCGCAATTAGCTTTGATAACATTTTTGGCATA
>VGSX01000039.1 GCA_016874895.1 Deltaproteobacteria bacterium | reverse complement strand
GGCGCCGGCCAGGAATTTTTTCAAACCTCCGGAGAAACCGACCCTTCCGGCAACCCCCGTCTCGGGGATATCGGCCTCTTCTTAAAGGATCGCATCAACGCACACTTCCGAAATATCGACAAGGACATTACCTTGAAATATATCGACCCGAGCTACACCATCCGCAGTGTCCGGGCCAATCCGTACGACTCCTATTTCTGTCTGACTCTGGGCCACCAGGCGGCCCATGCCGGCCTGGCCGGACGGACGGACATGCTGGTGGGCTATTGGAACGGTCAATTCACCCATGTCCCCATCTCTCTGTCCGTTTCAGCCCGCAAACGCATTGACCCCAACGGCCGGTTGTGGAATGAGGTGCTGGCCAGTACCGGACAGGTTGATTTATTTTAAGGATACTGCGGTCGGCTTGAGGGATCACAGGGAAAAACTTGACTTTTTGGCTTATGCGGATATCTTTAAGTGTTTAATAACTGGTAAGCGGTCAGTTTTCAGCCGTCAGCTCAGGGATTGAAGTTACCCGGTCAGAATAATTTAACCCATTCCGGAAGCATCCCAAAGTTGACTTAACCGTTGTTTCTGCTGAAAGCTGGACACCTCCAAGATCTACTTGGGAGTCTCTGTATGGCTGACGATTACAAAGCCACCCTCAATCTGCCCCAAACCGATTTTCCCATGAAAGCTGATCTGGCCCGACGGGAGCCAGCCATTCTGAAGCGTTGGGACGACATGGACCTGTACGGCAAACTGCGCGTTCAGGGTCAAAGCCGGCCGAGCTATATTCTGCATGACGGGCCGCCCTATGCCAACGGCGATATCCACTTGGGACACGCCCTCAACAAGATTCTGAAGGACATCATCATTAAATCCAAACAGATGAGCGGTTTCGATTGCCCCTATGTGCCCGGCTGGGACTGCCACGGCCTCCCCATTGAACACAAGGTGGACAAGGAACTTAAGGAAAAGGGGTTGAAACTGTCACAACTGGAGGTGCGTCAACGTTGCCGGGAGTACGCCCTGAAGTACGTGGATATCCAACGCCGGGATTTCATCCGCCTGGGAGTGCTGGGGGACTGGTTCCAGCCCTACCTCACCATGTCCAATGATTATGTGGCCCAGATCATCGCCGAATACGGCAAGATAGCCCTGGCGGGAGGGATTTACCGGAGTAAGAAACCGGTGCACTGGTGCGCCACCTGCCACACGGCCTTGGCCGAGGCGGAGGTGGAATACGAGGAGCACCGTACCCCGTCCATTTTTGTCAAGTTTCCCCTCCTCGATGATTTGAGCCAGGACTTTCCTGATCTGGCAGGGCATCCCGTTTTTCTGGTCATCTGGACCACCACCCCGTGGACCCTGCCCGCCAACCTGGCCATTGCGGTTAATCCCCAGTTTGATTATGCCGCCTTCCTGGTGGGCCAGGAAGTCTATATCGTGGCCCGGGACCTGATTCCCCGGTTCCTGGAGTCAGTGGCCTCGGAGGGCAGGGAGGTAGCCGTCATCCCGGCGTCCCGCCTGGAAGGCTGTCGGGCCCGGCATCCCTGGATTAACCGGGAATCCCAGGTCATCAGTGCGGATTACGTTACCCTGGAGGCCGGCTCCGGTCTGGTCCACATCGCCCCCGGCCATGGCCAGGAAGACTATGACAGCGGCCGGCGCTATAACCTGGAGACATACTCCCCGGTGGACGATGATGGACGTTTTATCCCGGAAGTCACCGAGTTTGCCGGTCTCAAGGTCTGGGAGGCCAATCCCCGCATCATTGAACTGTTGCAGCAGCGGGGGATGCTTCTGGGCGGCCAGGACATCAGCCACAGCTATCCCCACTGCTGGCGCTGCAACAGACCCATTATCTTCCGGGCCACGGAGCAGTGGTTCATTTCCATGGCGGCCAACGACTTGCGGACCAGGGCCCTGCAGGCCATCAATCAGGTGACCTGGATCCCCCGCTGGGGCCGGGAACGTATTTACGGCATGGTGGAAAACCGGCCTGACTGGTGCATCTCCCGCCAGCGGGCCTGGGGGGTGCCCATCGTGGCCTTCCATTGCCAGGGCTGCCGGGAAGTGCTCCTGACCCAGGAGATCCTGGACCACATTATCGCCGAGGTCCGCACCGCGGGCGCCGATATCTGGTTTAGCCGCAGCCCCGCTGAACTCCTGCCCCCGGATACCCGCTGCCTGAAGTGCGGCGGGGCTCAGTTTAAAAAAGAGACCGATATCCTGGACGTCTGGTTCGACTCCGGGGTCAGTTATGCCGGGGTGCTGGAAACCCGGCCCAGGATGGGCTTCCCCGCCGACCTCTACCTGGAAGGCTCGGATCAGCACCGTGGCTGGTTCCACAGCTCCCTGCTCACTGCGGTGGCCACCCGGGGGCAGGCTCCCTACCGCAGCGTCCTGACCCACGGGTTCGCAGTGGATAAGGAGGGCAAAAAGATGTCCAAATCCCTGGGGAATATCATCGCGCCCCAGGACGTCGTCAAAAAATACGGGGCCGAAATATTGCGGCTCTGGGTCTCGGCCGAGGATTACCGGGATGAGGTGCGTCTCTCGGATCAGATCCTCAAACAGCTCACCGAGGCCTACCGCCGTCTGCGCAATACGGCCCGCTTCCTGTTGGGCAATCTCTCCGACTTCGATCCGAGCCGGGATTATCTGCCGCCGGACCAGCGGGAGGAATTGGACCGGCTGGCCTTGTCGTGGCTGGCCAGGCTCATCCGGCGGGTCCGGGACGCCTATGAGCGTTTCGAGTTCCATTTGGTCTATCAAGGTTTGCATCAATTCTGCGCCGTGGAGTTGTCGTCCCTGTACTTGGACATCCTCAAGGACCGACTCTACGTCTCCCGGCCGGAGGCCAGGGAGCGCCGCAGCGCTCAGAGCACCTTGTACGACCTGTTGCTCAGCCTGACCACCCTGATGGCCCCCATCCTCTCCTTCACCGCGGAAGAAATCTGGGGCCACCTGCCTCCCCTGGCCGGGCAGCCGGAAAGTGTGCTGCTGGCCGCCTTCCCCGAGCTGCCGGCCGGCTTTCCCGAGGAAGCCCTGCTGGAAAAATGGGACATCCTGCTCAAGGTCCGGGGGGAGGTCAACCGGGCCCTGGAGCAGGCCCGCCGGGATAAGCTCATCGGCAATTCTCTGGAAGCCCAGGTTACCCTCGGCCTCAGTGAGGAATTGTCTAACCGCCTGCAAACCCACACCGCCGAGCTGTTGACCCTCACCATGGTCTCTCACCTGGAGATTCAGCCCGGAGCGTTTGCGGGTGAGGTTAGCCAGGAACTACCCGGCCTGACCATCGCCGTGTCCCGGGCCCGGGGCGATAAGTGCCAGCGCTGCTGGTTCTATTCCCCCAGCGTGGGGGAAGATGAAAGCCAGCCCCAGTTGTGTTCCCGCTGCCGGGGAATTCTCTCGGATTGAGGCGGGCGGGCGCTATAGAAGCCGACCCCCCGGAAATGAAAATATTTTCTTCGGGCGGGCACGGGGGCCCGCCCCTACAGAGGGGGGCGGAGGTAAAACGACAGGATCACCGGATCGATATACTTTGAATGCCAAAACGTCACACTTGGAACCCAGAACGTCGGCCTCGCCTAAATTCCTCCTGCTGGGCCTTATCCTGTTTTTGGGGGTGGGGCTGGATCAAGTCACCAAGCATTGGATTGCCCGATCCCTTTCCCGATATGAGGTTATTCCGGTTATTCCGGACTTTTTCAACCTGGTGCACGTCTATAATCCCGGCGCTGCCTTCGGGCTCCTGTCCACCTGGCCCCCGGATTTTGTCAGATATTTTTTCATTAGCGCCAAACTTGGGATAATTGCGATTCTCCTTTACCTATTCTGGCGCACGGCGACGCAGCAGCGGCTCTTTTTGTGGGGCTACAGCCTGGTCCTGAGCGGCGCCCTGGGAAATCTCATCGATCGGGTGAGGTGGGGAGAAGTATTGGATTTTTTGGATTTTTATGTCGGACGCCACCACTGGCCGGCTTTCAACGTCGCCGATAGCCTCATCTGCATCGGCGCCGGGCTGCTGATTCTGGCCGTCTGGCGTTCGGAAGGAGAATAAGGATGTTTCCCGTCCTGTTTAACCTCGGACCGGTCCGAGTCTTCACTTATGGTTTTTTCCTGGCCCTGGCCTTTATTTGCGCCATGTATATGGCCGGACAGGAAGCCAAAAGGCGGGGCGGCCAACCCGAACAGATCTATGACCTGAGCTTTCATGGCATCATCGCCGCCCTCATCGGCTCCCGGCTTCTGCACGTCATCTTCGAGTGGGACTATTTTGCCGCTAATCCCCTAAAAATATTCATGTTATGGGAGGGGGGGCTGGCCTTTCAAGGGGGCCTCATCCTGGGTTTACTGACCGCTTTATTTTATATCTATCGGCACAAGATGGCGTTATGGGACTCCCTGGATATCCTGGCGGTGGCCATGCCCCTGGGGCAGTTCATCGGTCGGCTGGGCTGCTTTATGGCCGGCTGCTGCTATGGCCGGGAAGCTGATGTCCCCTGGGCCGTAACTTTCAATCACCCCGAAACCTTGGCCCATCCCATTGGAGTGCCGCTGCATCCCACGCAACTGTACGAATCCTTCCTGGCCTTGGGGGTGTTTTTGTTTATGTTATGGTTTCGCCACCGTCAAAGATTCCCGGGGCAACTCCTGGGGACCTACCTGCTGCTGGCGGGGAGCGTCCGGTTTGTGGTGGACTTTTGGCGGGGCGATGACCGGGGGCCGGTGCTCCTGTGGGGCATGGCCAGCACTCAGGTAATTGCCCTGGGTTTAGCCCTGGCGGCGGCCCTGTTTCTCTTGTGGCGCTCCCGCACCGCCCATGCTCCCGCGGTTTAACCGGGAGGAGGTGCAATGTGTTCGGCTTGAGCAATCCATACCCACGGGTTGATGTCTAATGCACCTGAAACGCTGGCTGACCGGTCTGGTCGCCCTGCCCATCCTGCTGTACATCCTGCTCAAGGGTTCATCCCTGAGTTTCCTGCTGCTGCTGGCCCTGGTCAGCGCTGCGGCCCACTGGGAATTTCTGACCATCTGCGGACTGGGGCGCTCCCGGTTGGAGAAGGCCCTGGGTATTGCCCTCGGGTTGCTGCTGGTCCTCAGTTTTTCCACCACCCGGCCTTATCTGCCCATGTTTTTTCTGGTTTTCGGGATGCTGGGGTATTTTCTTTTTTATCTCCTAAAATATGAAGAATTCCCCCAGTTACTGCCGGAACTGGCCTTAAGCTGCCTGGGTCTCCTGTATGTCCCCTTTCTGGTGGGCCATTTTTTCTGGCTATGGCAACTGCCCCAGGGCAAGTTCTGGCTGCTCTGGCTCCTGGCGGTGATTTTTGCCGGCGACACCGGGGCTTTTTACGCCGGACGCTGGTTCGGGGTAAAAAAGCTCTATCCCCAGGTGAGTCCTGGCAAGACTGTGGCCGGGGCCGTGGGGGGGCTGTTTGCCAGCCTCACCGTGGGCTTGGGCCTCGGCGCCTGGCTGTCCCTTAACGCCAGCCTGCCGGGTCTTTTCGGCCTGGCCCTGGTGGCGGCGATAGTCGGCCAGGTCGGCGATCTCTTCGAGTCCATGCTGAAACGCCGGGCCCAGGTAAAAGACGCCTCCGGCCTCCTGCCGGGCCACGGCGGTTTCCTGGATCGCCTGGACAGTCTAAGCTTTACCGCCGCGGTAATATTCTACCTGAGATTCTTATTTCCATAATAATTTGAATTCCCGCACAAATAAGATATACTTAATCCAGTTTTGGCTGAAAGCTGACCGCTGACAGCTCAAAGCCCGTATTTTTGCACGGTGGCACAGGCTTTCTAGCCTTTACCACCAGGAACAGCAAGAGGTTCGTCCTGTGAAACGACTGGCGGTGTTGGGTTCCACCGGCTCCATCGGACGAAACGTCCTGGATGTAGCCCGGCAGTTTCCCGAGAGATTTAAGATCGTGGGTCTGGCCGCGGGGCAGAACCTGCCCCTGTTGCAGGAACAGATCCGTGCCTTCCGGCCCGCCGTGGTTTCGGTCCGAAACAGCAACCTGGCCGAAGAGTTGGTCCAGATGCTCCCCCCCGGCAGCACCACCAGAATAGTCAACGGCCTGGAGGGAGCCAAGGAAGTGGCCGCGGCTACAGAAGCCGACCTCCTGGTCTCCGCCATGGTGGGGGCGGTGGGTCTGGAGCCGACCCTCACCGCCATCGGCCAGGGGATCGCCGTGGCCCTGGCCAACAAAGAAACCCTGGTCACCGCCGGGGCCCTGGTCATGGAGGCGGCCCGGGGCCGGGGTGTCCCCATCATTCCCATCGACAGCGAGCATAGCGCCATTTTCCAGGCCATCCAGGGGAACCAACCCCAGGATATCCGCCGGCTGTGGCTCACGGCCTCGGGAGGGCCGTTTTTACGAAAGAGCCAGGAGGAATTAGCCGGGGTCACGGCCGCGGCCGCCCTGCAACACCCCAACTGGAGCATGGGTCCTAAAATTACCATCGACTCCGCCACCCTGATGAATAAGGGCCTGGAGGTAATCGAGGCCAGCGTGCTCTTCCGGCTACCACCGGACCGCATCGAGGTGCACGTGCATCCCCAGAGCATCATCCATTCCCTGGTGGAATACATCGACGGTTCGGTCATCGCCCAGCTGGGTATCCCCGACATGCGGGTGCCCATCAGTTATGCCCTGGCCTATCCCGAGCGCCTCCCCCTGGATCTGCCGCCCCTGAACCTTTTTCAGGTGGGCCAGCTCAGTTTTGAGCCCCCTGATATGGAACGTTTTCCGTGTCTGCGCCTGGCCTACGAGGCCCTGAAGGCCGGAGGCGACATGCCCGCGGTCTTAAATGCCGCCAATGAAATTGCGGTGGCGGCTTTTCTCAAGGGCGCCATTGCCTTTCCGGACATTCCCCGGATTATCTCCCAGGTGATGGCCAGCCATTCGGTCCAACCCTTGACCTCCCTGGAGCAGGTCCTGGCAGTGGACGGCTGGGCCAGACAGAAGGCCGAGACGCTAATTTCTCAACAAAGGGAGTACATTACTGCATGACAACTATTCTGGCCTTCCTGGTGGCCATCGGCGTTTTGATTTTTGTGCACGAGCTGGGCCATTTCCTCGTGGCCAAATATTATGGCGTGGGGGTCGAAGTCTTTTCTCTGGGATTCCCCCCCAAGCTCGTCAGCAAAAAGGTAGGAGAGACGGATTATCGCATCTCCGTCATTCCCTTGGGTGGGTATGTCAAGCTGGTGGGAGAAAACCCCGGTGACGAGATCGCCCCGGAGGATGAAGCAAAATCATTCAGCCGGCGCCCCCTGGGGCAACGCTTCGCCATCGTCGCGGCGGGTCCGGTGTTTAATTTTCTCTTTGCCATTATCGCCCTGTCCCTGGTATTCACCTTTTCCGGGATGGACTATTTCACCACCGAAATAGGCGGGGTCCAACCCCAGTCCCCGGCCGAAGAGGCGGGTTTACAGGCCGGCGATCTTATTTTAAGCATCAATGACCAGCCGGTGCAGCGTTGGGAGGAACTTTCCAGAATCATCCGCGCCAGCGGTGACGCACCCCTTCTGGTTAAATTCCAGCGGGACGGCCAGGAACGGCAGGTCACCATCCAGCCCCGGACCATGGAGACCTCCAACATCTTCGGGGAAAAGGTGTCCGCCGTCTTGATCGGCGTGGCGGCCCCTACGAAACCGCACATTGAAAGGGTCGATCCCCTTTCCGCCTGGTGGCATGGCATTACCTATTCCTATCGCATCCTGGAAGTCACGGTGGTCAGCGCCGGAAAGCTTATTACTCAAAAAGTTCCCCTCAATTCCCTGGGCGGCCCCATCATGATCGCCCAGGTAGCGGGTCAACAGGCCCAGGAAGGCGTCCGCTATCTGGTTCACTTCATGGCTTTTCTCAGTGTCAACCTGGCATTTCTGAACATCCTGCCCATCCCCATGCTGGACGGCGGCCACCTCCTGTTCTTTCTCATCGAGGCGGTGCGGGGCAAACCCATCCCCGTGAAACACCGGGAAATAGCCCAGGCCATCGGTCTGACCATGATCCTGATGCTCATGTTTGTCGTCTTCTACCATGATATTTTACGGTTGTTGGGAGGTCAATAACAGAACTGGACGCTCTAACTCGTGGTATTCTTTTCATAGCCGTACCGGGAAAGGAGGAGATCATGGCAGGAATAAATCTGATCCCCGAGGACAAGGAAAAAGACCTGACCATTACCTGGTTTTACGATGACATCCCCCAGGAATACCGGGACTTCCGGAAATTCGCCCAGGCGGTGGAGCAGGAATACCAGGAACTCCAGAAACTGCTGGCGGAAGCCACGGAAAAACTGAAAACCGAGGGTAGCGACGCGGAACTCCAGGCCCGGGAAAAGTATCTGAAAAAAAGGATCGATGGCATGGAAAAGAAATTCCCCTGGCTGCTCTCGGAACTGCTCCTGGAATACGCCCTCTGGGGGGTGCCGCATTAGGAAGCGGTCAGCTTTCAGCCGTTAGCTTGAAGATTGTCTATATTTATGAGGACTGCGCATGAAAATCGTCGCCTTACTGGGAAGTCCGCGTCCGGAGGGCAACACCGCGGTCCTGGCCAGGTCTTTTCTAAACGCCTGCCAGAGCCAGGGAGCTGCCGTCGAAACCCATTTTCTCAATAAGATGTCCTATCGCGGCTGCCAGGCCTGCATGAGTTGCAAGACCAAAACCGAGGCGTGTATTCTCGAGGACGACATGACCCCGGTTTATGAGGCTATCCGGCAGGCGGACATAGTGGTGCTCGTCTCGCCGGTGTATTTCGGCGACCTGTCCGGCCAGCTCAAAACGGCCTTTGACAGGTTTTACGCCTACCTCGACCCCAATTTCGCCAGCCGCCTCCCGGCCGGGAAACAGGGCGTTTTTATCTTGACCCAGGGCAGTCCCAAAGAAGAAGAATACAACGATATCTTCGGGCGCTACGCCGGCTTTCTGCAGTGGCTGAACTTTCAGCAGTGCCACCTCATCCGGGCCTGCGGCCTGATGGGGCCCGGAGAGGTCAAAGACCGGCCCGAGGCCCTGCAGCAGGCGGTGGACGTGGCCCAAGCGGTTATGGCCAGACCTTAAAAGCCTGTTAGAAAGTATCTCCCACAATAAGGATAAAAGATCGGCAACGTGGTCTTGTCTCGTTCCCCAGACGCACTCATGCTCTACCGTCAATATTGGTGAGAGGAGCCTCAGCCATGGAGCACAGGCGCTGGGACTCTGACATTGTCCTCTGGCCAACCGGGATAAGTTCCTTATCTTTCCTCTCACCTAGACCTCTGGCATGCTTCCAGACCTGAAGACAGCCTGAAAGGATCGCATCATGGGCCAGTGCCTGCTCACCTTCCAGATGACCGTCCCCGCCGACGAATTGCTCCGCCGGATTGCAAAACTGACCCAGGAATATCAGGGCCGGTTGCAGGGGGACGAGAAATCGGGGACCTTCTCCCTGAATTTCGTTCTGGGCAGCATCGAGGGGGATTATAATGTCGAGGGGGAACAGCTCCTTTTGAACATCACCAAAAAGCCCTTCCTACTGGGCTGCGACACTATCAATGCCACCATTAAGGAATACCTCCGGGGTATCGCCGAGGCCTAAAAACCCCTCTTCCCTTTTGCCTCTTCCCTGGTATAAAAATACCTTATGACAACTCCCGGTCCGCTTCTGCTCCATATCAGCAATCTTACCCTGCACTATGGCCCGGCCCAGGCCCTTTTCGGCCTTGATCTGGCCGTGTCCCTGGGGGAGACGGTGGCCCTGGTGGGGGCCAATGGGGCCGGCAAGACCAGCCTGCTGCGAGCCATCATGGGCCTGGCCCCACCCTCGGGGGGGCGGATAGTTCTGGACGGCCGGGACGTCACCGGCTTCACCCCCGCGGCCATGGCAGCCTTGGGGGTTGCCCTCTGTCCCGAGGGCCGGGAGATGTTCGGCGACCTCACCGTCCGGGAAAACCTGGAACTGGGGCTCCTGGCCCTAAAGGTCCATCGGCAGGAAAAAGAACGTCGCCTGGAGGAAGTCTGCAACCGTTTCCCCAAACTCCGGGAGCGTCTCAAGCAGCCCACCGGCACCCTTTCGGGCGGGGAACAGCAGATGGTGGCCATGGGGCGGGCCCTCATGGCCAAACCCCGCCTGTTGCTCCTGGATGAGCCCAGCCTGGGGCTGGCCCCCCTGATCACCGACGATATCTTCGATATTATCCACCAGCTTTCCCGTTCCGGGGTCACCATCCTCCTGGTGGAACAGAACGCCGCCCGGGCCCTGACCTCCTCCACTGCCGCCTATCTGTTGGCCAACGGCTGCATCGTGGGCCAGGGGGCCAGCCACCAGCTCCTGGTGGATCCGGAACTGCGGCGGGCTTTTTTGGGCGCCGCCTCCGATCATAACCCGGCCGCCTCACGTCTGGGCGCCGCCGGTCTTACGAATATCAGACTGGAGAAACCCCGCATGATTCGAACCTTTATGCCTCCTTTTACTACCGGGGAGGAACTGGCCGCCCACCAGCTCCGGGGATTGCAATGGACCGTCCGCCACGCCTACGAAGGCTCCAGTTTCTACCGGGCCAAGCTCGACGAGGCCGGTCTGACCCCGGAGGACATTAGCTCCCTGGCGGACCTCGACAAACTGCCCTTCGCCACCGGGGAGGAACTCCGGGACGGCTATCCTTTTCCGTTCCGCTCCGTCCCTTTCGAGCAGATTGTCCGCATTCACGCCTCCAGCGGGACCACCGGCAAACGCAAGATTCTCTGTTATACCCAGAAAGATATCGACGATTGGAAGCACTTCTTCGCCCGCTGCTATGAAATGGCCGGGGTCACGCCCCTGGACCGGGTGCAGATCGCCGTAGGCTACGGTGTCTGGACCGCCGGGGCCGGCTTCCAGCTCGGCTGCGAGCAGTTGGGCGCCCTGGCTGTGCCCATCGGCCCCGGCAATATCGATCTCCAGTGCGAGTTTCTGGTGGACCTGCAAGCCACCGTGCTCTGCTGCACCGCCTCCATGGCCCTGCTCATGTCCGAAGCAATCCACCGCCGGGGACTGGCCGACAAGATCAGCCTGCGCAAAATCATCTACGGCTCCGAGCGCTCCTCCGTGGCCATGCGCAAAAAAATCTCCCAGCTCTGCGGCGGGGTGGAACTCTTCGACATCCCCGGCCTCACCGAGCTCTACGGCCCCGGCACCGGCATTGAGTGCCCCCACCACGACTGCATCCACTACTGGGCCGACTATTATATCCTGGAAATCATCGACCCGGACAGCCTGGAACCCCTCCCGGCAGGGGAGTGGGGCGAAATGGTGGTCACCACCCTCTGCAAGGAGGCCGCACCCCTCATCCGCTACCGCACCCGGGACATCACCCGCATCATCCCCGGCCCTTGCACCTGCGGCAGCCTCCTGCCCCGCCACTCCCGCATCAGGGGCCGCACCGACGATATGTTCAAGTTCCGGGGGGTAAATATCTACCCCTCCAGCATCGACCGTATCCTTTCCGAAATCCCCGGCTTGGGCTCCGAATACCAGGTCTACCTCAGCCGGGATCATAACGGTCGGGATCATCTGCTGTTGAAAGTGGAACGGGGCGAGGGCGTGGAACCCCAACGGGGAGATGAACTTAGCCGGGAAATCATTTATACTGTCAAACGCAAGCTCATGGTCACCCCGGAGGTGGGAATGGTGGACTACGGCGCCCTGCCGCGCTCCGAACGCAAAAGCCAACGCGTCTTCGATGACCGCATTACCGACCCCATTGTGGAAACCGAAGCAGAAAACTCGTGATACCATCCCGGGCCAGCACCGATCATGAAAAATTCAGTTAGATAACTGGGGGAGGGATTGCCGGATTTTTTCACCGCAGAGACGCAGAGGGCGCCGAGAGAGTTCAGGGGAATTTTCATGACCGGTGAGTCTTTCGCAACCCATGGAAAAAACTCAATTATGCCATCACCCTAACCCTCTCCCAGAGGGAGAAAGGAATATTGGCCAAAGATCCTACTTTCGTAAGCAACTGACCACTGGCTCCTGGCCACTGACCACTTTTTAATCATACAACTGACGTTGGCCAGGAACCTTGACCCCGGAGGGGAATATGTGCCCACCTCAACGACTCCGGCCCAGCCCCAGGGCTTTTTTCACCAACCTCAGCGGACCTCAGCCCTGGGGTGAGAAAATTACCCTGCTCCTGAAGAACAACTGGCTGAAAATCAAAAATCTCCAGGATTGCTGCGGCCACCCCGGCGAACCGGGTTGCTGACAGGCTCCACCGGCGCAACCTCGGTGAGGTTGCCGGGCCAGGGAAGCCTGAGGACTGCCCTGACGGCTCTGCCAGCAGCCTTATCTATCTCAGACTTTTAATGTCCGGAGGTACCGGCTCATGGCCATGATAAACGATTTAGAGAATTATTTTAGTGGATTGGTACCCTGGCGATCTGAGCTGCTGAGAAAGCTGGAAGCCGAAGCCCGACAAGAGAGGATTCCCATCGTGGGGCCGGTGGTGGGAGAGCTGCTGTTTATCCTGGCCCGGGCCATGAACGCCCGCCGAATTCTGGAGCTGGGGACCGCTACGGGCTATTCCGCCATTTACCTGGCTCAGGCAGTGGCGCCGGGGCTTGGCCGGGTGATCACCCTGGAGGTAGACCCGGCCATGGCCCAACGGGCCCGGGATAACATCGCTGCCGCCGGCCTGTCGGCTCAGGTAGAGGTGCAGGTGGGAGATGCCCTGGCTCTCATGGACGGGATGGCCGAGCCCTTTGACTTCATTTTTATGGATATTGACAAAGAGGGCTACCTGCCGGCGCTGACCCGCTGCCATCGCCTCCTGCGGCCGGGGGGGCTACTCCTGGTGGATAACACCGGTTTTCAGGGTGCCAGTGATTTTAACCGGGAGCTTGCCCAGGACCCGGGTTGGCGGTGGGTCAATCTTTTGGCCAGGCTGCCGCAGCACTCCCCGGAACTGGACGGCCTGGCCCTGGCCGTAAAAATATTGCCGTGAAGGAAAAGAAGCGTCAATCCTATTGATGGGAGATAAAGAATCGCTGCCCTGAAAAGGCGCACGGGCAAGGCGGCCCGAGCGCCTTGCCCGGGTTATTTTTCCAGGGCCAGCTCCACGAGCCGATCCAGGAGGACCGTGAGAGGCAGACCAGCCGCGGCCGCTGCCTGGGGAAAAAGGCTGGTGGCGGTCATGCCGGGGATAGTGTTGGTCTCCAGGACATAGATGTCATCCCCACGGATGATGGTATCGGTGCGGCTATAGCCCCGGCACCCAAGGGCGCGGTGGGCCTTGAGGCCGCATTCCTGGACCCTGGCCGTCAGTTCCGGGCTGAGGCGGGCCGGAACGATTTCCGAGGTGGCCCCGGGTTTATATTTGGCTTCGTAATTAAAAAAGGGATAGGATTCGCTGGGAATGATTTCCACTAATGGCAGGGCCTGCAGCTCGTGGTTGCCCAGGATGCCGGAGGTAACCTCGACCCCGGAAATAAACTCCTCCACCAGGATCCGGTGGTCATGGCTCATGGCCTCCTGTATGGCCGGGAGGAGTTCTTCCCGGTTGCGGGCCACAGTGACGCCGATGCTGGAGCCTTCGTTGACGGGTTTGACGATGGCTGGCAGACCCACCTCGGCCTCAATGGCTTCAAGGTCAATGAAGTCCTGGGAAGAGAAAAAGACCGTCCGGGGAACGTTCAATCCCGCCTGCCGGTAAAGCATCTTACTGACTTCTTTATTCATGGCCACGGCGCTGCCCATTACCCCCGAACCCTGGTAAGGCAGTTCCAGTAAGTCCAGTAGACCCTGGATGGTGCCGTCCTCACCCCAGCGGCCGTGCATGATAATCAGGGCCACATCCAGATGGGGAGCATCAGCAATGAGCCGGTTAAGATCGGTCTGGGGGTCGTAGCGTTGAATGTCGTATCTGTTTTTATCCAGTGCCTGAAAAACCTGGCCGCCGCTTTTCAGGGAAACCTCCCGTTCCGCCGATTTGCCGCCGCTCAGGAGCGCCAGCCGTAATTTTTTCATCTTTACCTCCACTCGTTAATGGCTAACATATCCTCGGGGTTCATGTCCAACCGGGAAAAGATTTTCTGTTCCAGGCACAGGCTGCGGCGTTCATTGGTGCTGATGCGGTCAACGAGAGCCGGGGTGCGCCCGTAGCGATGTTTCAGGTCGGCGAATCTCTGGTCCAGGGTCACTACCTGGCTGTGCAGTACGCGCTTGTCGGCGTAATTGACGATCTCCACTTCACTCAGGGGCCAGGGTTCGGCGGGATTCCGGCTCAGCCAGACGTGCTCCCGGATAATCTCGGCAACCTGGGGGTATCCCAGGTCGCGCAGCCACTGGGCTCCCAGGCGGGCATGTTCGCCGCCGTTGGTGAGGCTGACAATCTTGGCAATGTCGTGGAGCAGGGCCCCGGCCTCGATGAGGGGCAGACGCAGCGCTACACCGGCGGCCTGCAGGCCCTCTGCCAGCAGGAGGGCCACATCCCGCACCCGGAAACAGTGCTCCCGAATATGAGGCGGCATCTGGTAGGCAGCCATCAGATGGAGACAGGCAGATCGTGAAGGATAAGGCAGGGCCATAATGGTTCGTTATCGTAACCAGGGTTTACCAGGTTGCAATGAGTATATCTGTCATCAGATGGCAGAACTTCAGCAATTTCCAGGTTGTTGCTTAAGCAGACCGGCCCAGTGATTATTCTATGGTAAGCGTTCAGCGGTCAGCTTATGCTTTAAATTCAAATAGTTATTCCCCGGTGGCAGATCGCTGGTTTCTCGATTAGTTTGCCTAACCCATTGTTTTTGCTGAAAGCTGATTGCTGATAGCTGAACGCCCACATTCTATGAACTGCTCTAATAATCGCCGCTGGCCAACGTCTCTCAAGTTGACCGGATTATAGATAAATTCTTGGCAAGATGCAAGCGTGCTTTCTGCCCGACAATTGGGTTAAGCCGGGCTCAGCATCACACCTGCCAAGAGAATAATTCTGGGGAAAAACTTCCGCACCGCGGGGCGGAATTCCCCACAGAACCTGGTGATAAAATTTAACCTATTGAGATAATTAATTATAATTACATATGCGACCGGCATGCAATTTGCAATTAATTCTTTTTTATGTTTTGGCGGAAAGAAGCCGAAAAATCATTTTAACACCTCGGCACTCCCTTGGCATCGTTTCTTAAGGTAAAGTCCTCATGGACCCATTTCGCGTGCTTATAGTAGATGATGAAGACGATTTCCGCAACACCCTGGTAAAGCGTTTAGAGACCCGTCAGGTGCCGGTCCTGGCGGTAGCCGATGGCCAAGCCGCCTCGAACCTGGTGCAGGAGCAGGATTTTGATATAGTTATTCTGGATGTGAAAATGCCGGGGAAGGACGGCATTCAAACCCTGCAGGAAATAAAAAAGCTGAAACCTGGGATTGAAGTTATCCTGCTCACCGGACATGCCTCGGTGGAGTCGGGGATTCAGGGCATGAGATTAGGAGCTTTCGATTATCTCATTAAACCCACGCCCCTGGATGACCTGCTGGATAAAATGCAGCAGGCCCTAGCGAAAACAAGAAAACGCTAAAAATGACCGGGAGAGGCGCAACATGGGGCTAGGGGACGGCAGAGAAGGCAAATTTCTCAAAGGACGGGCCATATGCACGAATATTCTCTTATGCAAAGAATAATTGAGACTATCTGCAAGAATATGGAGGAGGGTTCGGACTTTCAGGGCCGTCAGGTGAAGGAGGTGGTTCTGCAGATCGGCTCCTTGGATATTCACTCCCCGGAGTCATTCCGCCAGGCTTTCGAGGTTTTGGCCCGGGAAACCGCTCTGGCCAGCTCTACGCTCAGGCTCAAGGTTATTCCGGGAACCATCTCCTGTCCGAAATGCGGCTTTCAGGGCGTCTGCCAGGAGGACGTGGACGGTCACGATCCCCTGCCCTGCACCGCCTGCCCGCAGTGCGGCACCATCTCCGGCGTTATCGGGGGCAGGGGAATTGAGGCCATAGAGTTGATTCTGGAAGATTAGCGGCCCCATAATGCTGTCACCGGCACGATGTCTCGCCTTGGGCCGTTTTTAAAAATCCGGCCCCAAAGTCTTTTCCATCGGCCGGCGCTCAGGCACATAAGCACGGGGGATTTGCCCCTCATGCCATTCCCGGCTGACATAGAGGCCGCAATAACAGCTGCCGTATTCCTTGACGTCCTCTTCTCGATAGACGCAGGGGCAGATAATGTCCTGATCCCAGTTGCGATCTCCTGAAACCAAACGACAGGGGCAGCCCATATAGCCATAGCTCTCCTTGTTTTTCTGAAGCATGGCCAGGAGGTCCAGGACTTTCTCCTTGTCCTCATTGAAATAAAAACCCTTGGGCTCCTGAGCCCTCCGCAGCATGTCATACAACTCTTCAAGCTTCATCGAGAATGTAACATCTCCTGAATTTCTTCTTTCAGAAAACCGACGATGACGGTGTCGCCAATAACCAGGGTGGGGAAGGAGACCCGGGGATTGAGGTTTTTGACCTCTTCCAGGACGGCTTTCCGTTCCGCCCCCTCCAGCTTGTCAACCTCGATACACGTGTAGTTACAGCCGCATTGAGCCAGAAACTCCTTACAACTGCGGCAGTGAAGGCAGGTGCTCAAGGCATATAAGGTAATGTCGTTGGGTTCCATGGCACTCCTCTCCAGAAAAGGGATTTTGCAAGGGACCTTCTTAACTCAAATCCGGCGCAGTCGTTGAGCCTTGGTGTAATCCCGCATCAGCGCCACATCCCGTGCATTAATCAGACCCCGATCAAAGGCGATGTGGAGGGCAACTTCAAGGCGGGCTTGGCGGGCCAAGACGGGATCGAATTTTTTAAAATAATTTTCAAACATCGTGGCGGTGTCCAGGGTGTGATGAAAGAGGCGATGTCCTGGACCGGTATAGCGCTTGGCTGCGGCATCCATGAAGATGTGTATTTCCTTGAGAGGCTCCAATCCCAGCAGGTAGCGGGTGGCGGCCAGGTGTTCGCGCAGACCGGACCGGTCCTTATGAATCAGTCCTGTTGTTGGAGTTGTTTTTCGGCGTTGTCAAAAAGCTCCTGGATTTCCTGCTGGCCGAATTTTTCCTGCAGCATGGCAAACTTATTAAGAACCTGAGAATAGGTGTCCGCCCAGACCTTCCAACGTTCATTTATCGTCCTTACTTCGACTCCGGCTTTTTCTTCTTTTGCCATCTGAATCAGGGAGGTCATCTCCTTCTCCCCGATCAGGTTGGTCGGCTTCAGGTTGATCAAGGCCTGGATGTCCCGTTCCATGATCTCTTTCAACGTCTGGCTCCGCAGGATGACCGTCCGCAACATATCTTCCTTCATAATGTTCTTCTCCTGAACCCAGGCAGGGCAGTTCCATTCTCAACTGCCAGGTATATGTAACCAGTACATAGTCTGTTATCGGTTTGTTGGCAAACTTCTTATCCAGCCACTTATAAGGCTGAATCTTAATTTCTTGATATTTATAACGACTTGAAAGGACCATATTTTTTGCAGGATCAGCCAACGTGTCATAAAGTAATTTTTCTGGCGCGACCGGAAAGAAAAATTAAGTAAAAATACTTATTCTCATCCTTTGACGGCCGATTCAGCCGCAGATGTATCAGGCCGCCAGACGCCGTTTGAGCTGGTCCATATCATGTTCCAAACGGAGCAGGCGAGTCTCCAGATGCTGGTGCTCTTCCCGCCGGACGATGACTTCATGGAGGTTGTTAAGACGGTTGTTGGTTTCATCGATGCGCCTGGAGAGATCATCCCGGAGGCTGTCCATGCGTTTATTTGTTTCGGTAATCAGTCCACTCAACTCCACCCGCACACCATTAATTCCATCGGTCAATTCTTCCCGGACTGCATCGATACGGTTATTAGTTTCAACTATCCGGCCTCCCAACTCTTCCCGGACTGCGTCGATCCGGCCTCCCAACTCTTCCCGGACTGCGTCGATCCGACCTCCCAACTCTTCCCGGACTGCGTCGATCCGACCTCCCAACTCTTCCCGGACT
>VGSX01000038.1 GCA_016874895.1 Deltaproteobacteria bacterium | reverse complement strand
TAATCCGGGCGCACTGCGCCCTTACTTTTCTGCGGGCGACTCAAACTCCAGCCTCGCCCGGGCCGGGCCACGTATCCCCGTGACTGGGTTTCAATTCTCTTAGAGGCGATTTTCCCCGGTATCGCCCAAACCGGGCCATGTATACCCTACGGCTAGGGTGCCCCCGGGCTCGTCATCTCCAGGCCGCTTTTTTATTTAGCCACTGCCGCAGATGCGGCGGTCCAGCTTCGACGAGGGTTCCGATGACCTATCCAGGCTATGGACCGTAGCTATCAGGATAGGCCCGTTTTCCGATGACCCCACCAGGCGGCATAAGCCGCTGTCAGGTTAGGTCCGGATACAAGGGGTCCACCCGCAGCTTCGGGCTGTCGGATGCTGGAGACGCCCCCCTCTGGCGCTTTCCTGTCGGCCAGGCCAACAAGCTCCAATAATGAATTTCTGTATAGCACATCCCCCAAAACCATGCAAGGGGGTCAGAATAAGGCCTTTTTTGTCTCTTATTCGCATAATTTTTTTCCCCGCCGCCGGTTTATACTCTTCCCCAAAAAACTAGGAGGTTGTTATGGCTCAAGAAGTCAGCAGGAAACCGTTTGTCATCAGCCGGGCCTACATGGAACGGCAGGTAAAATTCAACAGCCACGACGCCCAGATTATTCTCCAGGGATTCGGGCGCCTGGCCGGGGCCATGTACCGTCTGGGCATTTCCCTGCGGGCTTATCTCCCGCCGGAGAAAGTTTCGGCGTTCAGCGACGCCCTCTATGAAGAACTGGTGGAACCGCTGCAAAAAAAAATCGGTGAGGAACTGGCGCTGATGGAAGCCCTGTGCCAGCAGCACCAGGTGCAGCCCGTGGAAAATTACACCCGCCCCATCGATAGGAAACTCCGCTATTACTATCCGAAAGTCGGCCAAATCCTTGACATCGCCCAGTCCCTGGACACCCTGGTGTGCCGCCTCAACGACCTGTGGTTTCACGGGCATATCGGGGATGCCAAGTATTTCGAACTCAAGGAGGCATATCGCAGCAGGCTCCTGCATATCGCCCGGAGGATACGCACCCTGGCCACCACCAAGATGGAAGAGGCCAGGGCGCGGGTGGCGGCACGAGAAAGGGCCGGCGCCCAAACAACCGCAGCCGGGGCCCTGGGAAGCCTGGTCGCGGATAAAATCAGTCAGGCCGAAGCGCGCCTGGTCGCCCGGGAGAAACAGGGCGCCGTCGAACCGGCTGCTTCCCCCACCGCCGAGGACCAGGCCCAAGAACCAACAGAAACCGACTCAGGACCAGACCAGGAGCAACAGGAAACAACGGCTGGCTTGGCTCCGGTCGTGCCGCTCGCGGCCAGTCTCTAAGCCATGCCGGATAAAATTCTTTTCCGTCCGCATGTCAAGTATGTCTTGGCCCTCAAGACCCCCCTGGCCAGACAGCTCTACGGGGTTGTGCTTGGCATGGCCAACGCCCTGTCGCATCTATCATTTTCGGCCCGGCAGCAGCTGCCGCCGGACAGATGCAAACAGGTTACAGCCCTGGCGTTTGAAATCGTTTATGGCTTGCAGGGCCGCCTGAATAATGAAAAGTCTGCCCTGCAAGCCCAGCAGATCAAACCGGTGACCATTTTCCCAGTGGTGCTCACCAAACAGCTCGCTTTCTGCCATCGCAGTTCATGTGTTGTTATGGAAATGCTGACAGATTTTGACAATCTGGCGCAGCACTGGCATGACCTGTGTTTCCTGGGGAAACTCAGCCAGGAGGATTTAGACCATAAACACCGGGAATGGCGGGAACAGTTCCGCCGGGCCAGCCGGCAGATCAACAACCTGCGGCAAGCCGTACCTCAAGGCAAGCTCAGCAAGCCCAAACCGGCGTCCGGGGAACCGGTGCCGCTAACTTTGGAGGAACATCATGTCTAAACGAACATTTATACTGTGGTTGTTCATCTTCTGCCTGGCCCTGGCCCAGTTCGGCTGCGACCAGGCCCGGAGCAACTTCGACCAGATCACCCTGGGCATGTCCCGCCCGGAGGTGGAAAAGCTGCTGGGCCAGCCGGCCCGGGTCGAGGATAAGAGCGGCAAACCCGTCGCCTCCTGGACCTACGGCGGCCAGCAGCTAATCGTGCAGTTCCACCAGGACCGGGTGCAGGTGAAGCAGATTGCGCCGGTCAAAACACATTAGCAATATAATCGCAGTGCTATTCGTTAAAGTTCACTTTTATCAGAAGGTATCAAATTTGACCTTTTCCGATGGGTTTCCTACCCACCACCATCATCCCACCCCCAGGACTTCGGCCTGCCGGCCTTGAACGCATGCCGGACAGGCCGGGTCCGTCCCTTGTATGGCTGAATGAATCGTTTGTGCCAGAGGACAGCTCGAAGAGATATAATTATCCTTGACGTAAATCATATTATTTCATATATTTTATACTGATGATCGTAAGCTTCAGAGACAAGCGAACACGCGATTTCGCCGCCGGCAATCGGGTTAAAGCCTTCTCCGGATTTGAACGAAAAGCGGAATTAAAGCTGGACCAACTGGAGTCTGCTCTATCGCTCCTGGATCTGGACCTGCCCGGCAATCGTCTGGAAGCTCTCAGCGGCGACCGCAAGGGGCAATACAGCCTACGTATCAATGATCAATGGCGGATCTGCTTCGAATGGCCGAAGGGCTCGCCGGGGCCGCTTAACGTAGAGATCGTCGATTACCATTAAATGAGGTGCATTATGGGACGCAGTGCCATACATCCCGGCGAACATCTCGCCGAACAACTAAATGAGCTGCACATGAGTGCGGCGGAGCTGGCGCGCCAGCTCAAAGTGCCCACCAACCGCATTACCGAAATCCTGAACGGCCAGAGGGCGGTAACCGGGGATACGGCCTTGCGCCTGGGGCATTTTTTCGGAACTAGCCCGGAATTCTGGTTGAATCTCCAGAAGCTCTATGAACTGCGGCTGGCTGAGCAAAAATCAGGGGAAATGATTAAGAACTTGCCGACGTTGGACAACATACGAAAGCAAAAGAGCATCGATTCCCAGCCTCACCCTCAATCAGGCTAAAATTAATTCCTGGCAGGATTGCCCTTGAACAGAGATAGTCTCAGTCTAGCGCAAGATGAAGAATACGCTCGCTTCCCCCAGAACTATCGTTTTCAAATACCGGAGGACTGTCACTGGCGGGATGTGCGGGCCGTAGCCACCAATGTGGGTCAGGCCCTCCAGACGGCCATGCGCTGCATCGAAACTGCCAACCCGGAGACGCTCTGCGGTATTTTGGGAGACGCCCAGTGGACCAACAAAGACCGCCTTAATTGTGAGCTAAACAGAATTCTGACCCCAATCCTTACAAATAACCTCCGCCTGCTCCAGGACCGTCAGGGTGGCCTTTTCCTGCTTGTCGGGGGGGTAGCCGTAGCGGCGCAGAATCCGCTTGATCATGACGCGCATCTGCGCCCGGACGTTTTCCCGCATAGTCCAATCGATCGTCACGGTGTTGCGGACGGCTCGGACCAGCTCCTGGGCGATGGTCCTCAAGGTCTCATCTCCCAGAACCTGGACGGCGCTATCATTGACCTCCAGGGCGTCGTAAAAGGCGATCTCTTCTTCGCTTAGCCCCAGCTCCTGGCCCCGTTGATCGGCGGCCCGCAGGTCTTTGGCCAGGGCGATCAGTTCCTCAATCACCTGCGCCGCCTCAATGGCCCGGTTCTGGTAGCGTCTGATCGATTGCTCCAGCATCTCGGCGAAGGAGCGGGATTGCACCACATTTTTTCGGCTCCGGGTCTTGATCTCACCGTCAAGTAATTTACGAAGCATCTCCACCGCCAGGTTGCGCTGGGGCATGCCCTTGACCTCGGCCAAAAACTCGTCAGATAAAATGGAGATGTCCGGCTTTTTGAGTCCGGCCGCGGCAAAAATATCTATGACTTCATCAGCCGCCACCGCCCTGGAGACGATCTGCCGGATGGCATGGTCAATGGCCTCGGGGCTGCGCCCTTCGCCAGGGGCTTTTTTGCTCAGCACCGCCTTAACGGCCTGGAAGAAAGCCACGTCATCCCGGATGGCCAGGGCCTGATCGTGGGGCACGGACAGGGCGAAGGCCTGGGAGAGTTCGGTAACGGCCGTGGCCAGCCGGTTCTTGCCGTCATCTTGCTGCAGCACCTGCTCCTGGGCCGGGGGCAGGAGTGACAATCGTTCTGGTGGACCGCCGGTTTTCCATAACGACCAGTCAAAGCCGTGGAAAATGCCGCAGCAGACCTCATACTTGGCCAGCATCACCGCTACGGCCTCTTCCTGGTCCAGGGTCGTCTTGCCTCTGCCGCCGCTTTCGGTATAGGTGGCCAGGGCTGATTTTAATTCGTGCGCCAGCCCCAGGTAATCCACCACCAACCCGCCCGGCTTGTCCTTAAACACCCGATTGACTCGGGCAATGGCCTGCATCAGGCCGTGACCCCGCATGGGCTTGTCCAGATACATGGTGTGCAGGCACGGGACATCAAAGCCGGTCAGCCACATATCCCGCACGATTACCACCTTGAACGGGTCCCTGGCGTCCCTGAATCTCTTGGCCAGTCCCTCCCGCCGGGCTTTGCTCCGAATATGCTCTTGCCAGCCGGCCGGGTCCGACGCCGAACCGGTCATGACGATTTTGAGGAAACCCTTATCATCATCGTCGTGGTGCCAGTCCGGCCGGAGGGCCACCATGGCATTGAAAAGCTCAACGCAAATGCGCCGACTCATGCAGACCACCATGGCTTTGCCGTCCATGGCTTCCTGGCGCCGCTCGAAGTGCCGCACCAAATCCTCGGCGACTAACTTGATTCTTTTTTCAGCGCCGACCAGGGCCTCCAGCTGCGCCCATCTGGTCTTTAGTTTCTCTTTGTGCTCAACCTCTTCGCCTTCGGTGACTTCTTCAAACTCTTCGTCCAGTCGGGGGCGCTCGGCCTCATCCAGGGCCAGCTTGGCCAGGCGGCTTTCATAAAAAATGCGGACCGTGGCCCCGTCCTGCACCGCCCGTTCGATATCGTAAACGCTGATATAGTCACCAAAGACGGCTCGGGTATTTTTGTCGGTCAACTCAATGGGGGTGCCGGTGAAGCCGATGAACGAGGCATGGGGCAAGGCCTCCCGCATATACCGGGCGTAGCCGTCAATAAAGTCATACTGGCTGCGGTGGGCTTCGTCGGCGATGACCACGATATTGAGCCGGTCCGACAATAAGGGATGCTGGTCTTCACCGGCTGTCGGGAAGAACTTCTGCACGGTGGTGAAGACGACGCCTCCCGAGTCAACCCGCAGTTTCCCCCGCAAATCCGCCCGGTCCTGAGCCTGCACCGGGGGCTGCCGCAGCAGTTCATGACAGCGGGCAAAGGTGCCGTAGAGCTGATCATCCAGGTCATTGCGGTCGGTGATCACCACCAGGGTGGGGTTCGCCATGGCCGGGTGCAGAATCACCCGCCCGGCATAAAAGGCCATGGTCAGACTCTTGCCGGAGCCCTGGGTGTGCCATACCACCCCCACCCGCCGGTCCCCCTGCTCCCCGGCGGCCGCCACCGTCTCCTGGACCGCCCGGTTCACGGCATGATACTGATGATAACCCGCCATTTTTTTCACCAGCGCCCCGCCGCCCGCATCCTCAAAGACGATGAAGTGCCGGATCAGGTCCAGGAACCGCCGCTGGTCAAACACACCCGCCAAAACCACCTGCAACTGGGGCAGGCGGGCGTCGGCCAGTTCTTCCCCGGTAATGGTGCGCCAGGGCATGAACCACTCGCGGCTGGCCGTCAGCGTGCCCAGGCGGGCCTCCAGGCCGTCGGAGATGACCAGGGCTTCGTTATAGGTAAAGAGCGAGGGTATCTGTTGTTTGTAGGTCTGGAGTTGGTTGAAGGCCGACCAGATGGTGGCGCTTTCCGCTGCCGCATTCTTGAGTTCAATGACCGCCAGGGGCAGGCCGTTGACGAACACCACCACATCGGGGCGGCGCTCGTGCCGGTCCGCCACCACGGTCAACTGGTTCACCGCCAGGAAGTCATTATTTTCGGGGTCGTCATAATCCAACACCTTGACCAGGTCGCCGCCGATGGACCCGTCCGGCCGCTGATATTCCACCGGCACCCCCTCCACCAGATATGTGTGGATAACATGGTTGTTGGCCGCCAGGGAGGGCAAATCCGGAAGGGTGAGCTTGCGATAGGCCTCTTCTAAGGCGTCGTTGGGCACCTGAGGATTGAGCTTCTGGAGGGCCTGCCGCAGGCGACGTTCGAGCACCACCTCGCCGTAGTCCTCCCGTTCGGCCTGGGGACCCCCGGGGGCAATCTCCGGCCCCGACAGGATAGCATAACCCAGCCCCTCCAGCCAGGCCAGGGCGGCCTGCTCCACTTCTGACTCGACGAAACTGACGGCCATCATGTGCACCTCCCGACAATGCGCTCGGCGTCCGGGACGCGAAGCTCGCCGGAGATGAGTTTGGGGAGAAGGGTGTCGCGAATAGACTCAAGTATTTCGCATTGTTTCTGATTAACTAATATCTTCATAAAAATTGGAAGTGTGATATTATGAAAAACTAGTGACTCATTCGCCGGCG
Organism: Deltaproteobacteria bacterium; assembly: GCA_016874895.1. Classification (GTDB taxonomy): domain Bacteria; phylum Desulfobacterota; class Desulfobaccia; order Desulfobaccales; family Desulfobaccaceae; genus Desulfobacca. Next base: position 11,644 of record VGSX01000038.1, on the reverse strand, counting down.
GGAGTATCGTTTTCATCAAGCTAAATTGGCCCTTATTAAGATTTAAGAGGACAGACCCCCCTGCTCCATGAGAACGAATCTGATCGCCGAGGCCACGCAGAACAAAATAGCAGAAAAGTGACGAATTTGGGTCTGATGGGACTACGCTGTTAATTTGCTGATTGGTTTGACAGTATATGCTTGTCAATGCAACGATTCCAGGGGTTGCAATACAACTTACACATATTGAAAATGGAGGAAGGAATTTATTTTTTTGTGTTGCAGCTCCCTTTTTTGAGAGTGACTTCCCTGTTGCAGTCACAAAAACTTTCCCATGCATATCAGGTATGGTTACAAACGGAACGTCATCTCCATAGTTGTCTGGCTCAGATGTCGGCGGTGTTTTTCCACAAATGACTTCGCCCAAGTCTTGAATCTTGCCTATTCTCCACCCCCGCGGAATCTCTCCCAGTTCCGAATCCACAAACGAATCCGGGAACAGCTCCGCAATATGCGGCGGCTGCCCCGGCGGCGGCTGCCCGGCGGCCTTGGCCCGGACCGGGTCGAAGTCCACAAACCAGCTTTTGAAAATCGCCCGGGCCATGACCTCCAGGGTCTGGTTCATGCGCCGGTTTATCTCGATCTTGTCGTCCAGGGTCCCCAGGATGCAGGCGATGGCTTGTTGGTCTTTGAGAGATGGAGGGAAAAAAATTACCACTTTGCTTAGAATCGCCGTATTCAACGATGGCATTGTTGCGCCTACTGCAATCTGCCTGATGTATTCCTTAAAACCAGGCAACCCCATAAACCAAGATAGATAACCTGGGTCGATTTTATTTCTATCGGGACGAACACGCAGACAACGGCCAGAGAAAAGCCACCCATCTTCGTTGAGATGTACGATTGCTCGTCGATCAACAGAACCTACACGGCTGAATACAATATCACCTTTTTTGAGACTATACTTCGATAAACGGGTTCGATCTTCATCGCTGACAAAAGGAAGATTGTCATGGATGATTCGATTGTCACCAATATGTTCAACGGTAATAATTGGGGTTCCACGTTCAACATAATCACTTGCATGCAGTTGACTACCGAACGGTCCAGTCTGAACGCCAACACCGGGGACACATAGATCGACCAAGAGAGATCTGGCAAAGGCGCTTGAAATAGGCCCATAGTTGGTGATAATAAAATCACCCCCCATACCCAATGTCCCCCCCTATCCCCCGGCTCATAGCGGTTCTGTGCCCTCCTGGAGGATGGCCAGATACTGGTCGTAAGCAAAGACGCGGTTGCGGCGCTGGCCGGTGAGTTCCCGGCCGATGCCCAGGTTCACCAGGGCCTCCATGCCCTTGGCGGCGCTGGGGAACGACATCCTGGCCTGGGTGCTGATCTGATTGAGGGTCAGCACCGGACGGCGGCACAGGAGGTGAAAGACGCGCAGTCCCGTTGCCGCCATCCGGCCCAGGGTCCTGATTTTCTGTTCATCCTCTTGAAAGAGGGCAAAAAGCCGTTTGGCGGTGTCCACGGCGTTAGTGGCTGTCCGCACAACACCCTCCAGAAAGAAATCCACCCAGGCTTCCCAATCGCCTTCGAGGCGCACCAGATCAAGAAGACGGTAATACTCCTGCCGGTGTTGCTTGAAGTAGAGGCTAAGATAAAGCAGCGGCTGGGAAAGCACCTCCTGGTGATGGAGGATGAAAGCAATGAGCAGGCGGCCGATCCGGCCGTTGCCGTCCAGGAAGGGATGAATGGTCTCGAACTGCACATGCGCCAGGGCAGCATTGAGCACCGCCGGGTAAGGCTGCTGGGGATCGTGGAGAAAGCGCTCCAGGGCCGCCATGCAATCTTCCACCTGCTGAGGCGGAGGCGGGACAAAATGAGCGTTGCCGGGACGGGTTCCGCCGATCCAGTTCTGGGTGCGCCGGAATTCCCCGGGCGCTTTCTCGCTCCCCCGGCCCCGGGAGAGCAAGATGGCGTGCATCTCCCGGATCAGGCGATTGGACAGGGGAAAGTCCTCTCCCAGTCTGGCCAGGCCATGGTTGAGGGCGGCCACATAGTTGGAGACCTCCACGACATCGTCGAAGGGCGCGCCCGGCGCCTCTTCCAGTTCAAAGAGCAGCAGGTCTGCCAGGGAAGACTGGGTCCCCTCGATCTGGGAAGAGAGCACCGCCTCCCGGCGCACGTAGGCATAGAGAAAGAGATCGGGATCGGGCAGGAGCAGGGTGATACTATCCAGTCGCCCCAGGGCCAGAGTGGCCCGTTCAATCATTTTCTGTCTCCCCGGCGGCAGGTTCAGGGGTGGGTCGGGGGGCAGTGGCAGGGGCACAAAGGCGCGCACCTGTTCGCCGCCCGTAATGGTAGTTTCGTATCGTCCGGTCATGCCCCGCTTCATGGGTGCGCATCCCTCTATTTAACGATCATTAAATAAGGCCATAGCTTATTAAACGTAAACGGCATATCGTTTAATAAGATCCGCTCAGGCCCCATACCCCAGGTCCTGCACGTTGGCGGCGATGAGGGCGTCCAGTTTTGCCGCCTCCGCCTGCTGCTCCCGCAGTTGCGCCACCAGCCGCGCCATCTTCTCCTCAAAGGGCTCGCCGTCCTCCTCCACCACCGCCGCGCCCACATAGCGGCCGGGAGTGAGAATATAATTATGCTTCCGAATATCCTCAAGGGTGGCGGCCTTGCAAAAGCCGGGCACGTCGGCATACTCCCGGCTGCAGTCCCGGTCCCCCCGCCAGGCATGGTAGGTGTCGGCTATGGTGCTGATATCCTCATCGGTCAGCTCCCGGTGGACCCGGTCAATCATGGTTCCCAATTTGCGGGCGTCGATAAATAAGGTTTCTCCCCTCCTATCCCGAAAGCGGCTGTTCTTCTTGTCTCGGGCAATAAACCAGAGGCACACGGGGATTTGGGTGGAGTAAAAAAGCTGGCCCGGCAGGGCCACCATGCAGTCCACCAGGTCGGCCTCGATGATGTTTTTCCGGATTTCTCCCTCTCCGGACTGGTTGGAGGACATGGAGCCGTTGGCCAACACAAAACCGGCCAGGCCGGTGGGGGCCAGGTGGTGGATGAAATGCTGCACCCAGGCATAGTTGGCGTTCCCGGCCGGGGGAGTGCCGAACTTCCAGCGCTTGTCCTCCCGGAGCATTTCACCTCGCCAGTCGCTGTCGTTGAAAGGCGGATTGGCTATGACATAGTCGGCCTTGAGGTCCGGGTGCAGGTCCCGGTGGAAACTGTCGGCGTGCTCCTGGCCCAGATTGCCGTCGATGCCCCGGATGGCCAGGTTCATTTTGGCCAGCCGCCAGGTGGTGTGGTTGGACTCCTGGCCGTAGATGCTGATATCGCCGATCCGGCCGCCGTGGGCCTCCACGAACTTTTCCGACTGGACAAACATGCCGCCGGAGCCGCAGCAGGGGTCAAAGACCCGGCCCTTGTAGGGGGCCAGCATCTCCACCAGCAGGCGCACGACGCAGCGGGGGGTGTAGAACTGGCCGCCTTTTTTGCCTTCGGCGCTGGCGAATTGGCTGAGGAAATACTCATAGACCCGGCCCAGGATGTCTTTGGAGCGATTGGCTTTCTGGCCCAGGCCGATATTGCCGATGGTGTCGATGAGCTGCCCCAGGCGCTGTTTGTCCAGGCGGGGGTGGGCGTAATCCTTGGGCAAGACGCCCTTGAGGGAGGGGTTGTCCCGCTCAATGGCCAGCATGGCGTCGTCCACAATCTTGCCGATGGCGGGCTGTTTGGCATTGGCCTTGAGATGCGGCCAGCGGGCTTCCTTGGGCACCCAGAAGATATTCATGGCCCGGTATTCGTCCGGGTCTTCCGGGTCCGCTCCCTGGGCGCGCTGGGCCTCCAGCTTGGCATGCTGTTCCACAAAGGCATCGGAGATGTATTTCAGGAAAATGAGACCGAGCACCACATGCTTGTACTCGGCGGCGTCCATATTGGAGCGCAAGGCATCGGCCGCCTGCCACAATTCCCGCTCAAAACCAAGATTGGCGCCGTTATTTTTTGGTATAGACATGCTTTTGAATTCCCATTAACTGATGACTGCTCCGTCTTGGAGGACGGATGCTTCTGTTCAGTTGGCGGATCTGTTGCGTTAAGGCGCTGGGGGACATACGTAAGATTTTCTGATGGCGCGGTCCAAGGAGCAAAGCCTCAGGCATCGGAAGCGCGGGGAATGGCGCGGGAAAAGGCCTTTGGACTGCTGCACTATGGTCGCAGAGAAAGCAGCCCTCTTGCACTCTTATTTTACAACTTCCTTCAACGTCTTCCCCGGTTTGAACTTCACCGCCTTGCCGGCGGCAATCTCCAGCGGCTCGCCAGTCTTGGGGTTGCGTCCGGTCCGGGCGGGCCGGTCGTTCACCGTGAAAACCCCGAAGCCCGGCAGGGCCAGCCGTCCTTCGGTCTGCAAGATATTTCTCATACCTTGGAGCAGGGCGCCCAGGGCCTTCTCCGTTTCAGCTTTGTTCAGCTTCGCCTGGCTGGCCACCTGGGCAATGAGTTCCGCTTTGGTCATGCCGGTCTCCCTCCGCTTTTTGCGGTTATCTTAATCGATCTGCATCAGTAAAGACAAGGGGATTATGCCGCCTACGCCCGAACCCGGGCCGCGTTTACCAGCACGCCTCCCATGACAGTCAGGCAATCATAGACCCTGGCCTTGTCCTTGCCCGGCGCCGGGCGCAGCACCCGGCCCAGGTATTGCAGCAGCCGGCCACTGAAGCGGCTGGGCGTGGCCAGCAACAGGGCGGAGAGGCCGGGGCAGTCGAACCCCTCGCCGATGAGCTGGCCCGTGGCCAGGAGCACCTGCACCTCCCCGGCCTGGACCGCCTCCACCACCTCCTGGCGCTTAAATCCCCGGTTGGGACCGCCGCCTGGATGTTCCTTGCTGCCATCATGGCCGCAAGGGTCCGGCAATGGGATCTGCGGTCTGAGAGCACCAGGCTGACGCCGCTTTCTGCCCCCTGAGCACGTCAGCCACGATGAGGGCGTTGCGGTCCGGGTCCACGGCCAACTCCGAGAGCATCTGGGAGTACTCCTCCGAAGAGCCATAGCTGGTGCAGATTGCTTTCAGGCCGATGGAACCAGAGATATGCTCCAAGCCTGTGTGAAGCTTTCAGCCCGTTCAGGCGGAATTCGCTCGGCTAAATGGGCCAAGAGGTCTTCCTGGCGTGGTTGTCCGAAAACTAAGCGATACAATGCCAGGTTCCGCTTCAGTCGCTCCAACTGTTGGACTTCCCGGCTAAATGGCAGGAGCGGCACCCAACGCTCGATGTGTGCTCCCTCCTCTATATCGAAGATCCAAAAAGGAACTAGGTCAGAGGAACCAACCGGGCGGTTTACGACGGCTTTTTGAAAGAGGAATGCCCATGGGTCCCCTTTGCAGTCCCACTCGTTAAGAGCTGTAAGACCGAATTTTTGAGCGATGTTCTTGCGAATCGCATGGCCTTTGTAGCGATGCACCCGTCCTTCGCGTTGTTCCAGATCCACCGGATTTGCGGGCAAATTCCAGTGCACCACCGCATGGCACCAAGGGTGAAAATCAAGCCCTTCTTGACCAATAGAGGTGGAGGCCAGGATAAAAGGGCGGAAGGGGGAATTAAAGGCGTCTCTGACGACTTCGGCCCTGGCCAAAGTTCCATCAATCTCACTTTTGAGCTCACCGAATCGTAAGGCAAACCGCACTCGGCTGTTAAAAGGACTGAAGCGAATGCTTTCATCTGTGATACTTATTGCGTCGATACTTATTTGGGCGGTCCGGAGAGAGAGGGTATTCGCCAGGCTGGCAGCGATATGAGTAACTTTTTCTTGCGGCGGTTGCAGGGCCAGTCCAAGCGAGTCAAGTAAAATATGCACCTGTTCATCGAGAACCGCCTGGAGATTGCCTTCCAGGATATACCGTAGAGTAAGCCGCCAGTAAGTTTCATCGCCCTCTCCCCGCAACAGACAGATGGTTTCAGGCAGATTAAAGAGCGTCCTGAACCCTTGGGCGACCTGGATAGCGGCGGTAAGAAGCTCAGCAGCATCTGGAGGCAGTTCAAGCGCCACCCGGCGGAGAGCCCGCAAGGCACAGGTGCCAGGGCCGGCGAGGGCGAGCTTCGCCATGACCCTGGCCAGGTCTTTGGGCCGGGGGCCCAAATCAAGTTCTCCGGCCATGACACTCATCAACTGCTTTACATGCTCTTTGAAATGCTCCCTGTCCTCCCGGCCTTCTTCTCTATCAGACCAATTATTCTCGTCGGCGCACCAGTGGCACAGCCGGGATCGGGATTCAAGGAAGGCCGGCGCCGCCCAATACCAGCGCTCATCAGGGCGATTTCCCGGCCCCCCGGGTGGCAACCCTTGCAACAGCTGCTGACAGTGCTGTTCGGCTGCGGTCAAGAGCTGCTCTACTTCCACTGGCTCCCCCCGACCCGAACTCATGGCGAGTTTTAAAGGATCTATAGTATTAGCCAAGGTCGGGAAGGGCATGAGCCAGGCCAGGACGGGCATGCCGCTCAGACGGGTATCTTTCTTCTGGAGGCGCAACAAAGGTTTTATCTTGTCATACAATTGGCTGCGGGAGATATCCTGGCGGAATTCCGTGACCATCCGGCGTTCAGCCTCATAAGAGCAGAGGGCGGCAATGGCATCCGGGACAAAATGCCAGCCCGAAAAGATCAAGGCCTTAGTAACTGGTCCCACCTCAGCATAGGCTCCCGCCGGTTTCGTATAAGGTAGCGAAGGGGGTAACCAGAGGAGGCGCCAGAGGCCGTTATCCAACATTTTCTGGAAAAGCAGGCGGAAGCGGGCATTGCCAGGGTCCAAAGCGAGGTAGTGCTCGAGCCTTTCAGTCGTGATAATGTGATCCTGCCCTTTTTTTATCCCTGCTACGAGATCAGGTGTCGAGGTTGTTTGCTTATCCAATTTTCGGCGGAGTTCATAATCCTTGAGGAAATTGAGGAGATAGGGGCCTGATTTCCAGTATTCCACAGTACTGCCCGCCGCTGCTATTCGTCCGGCCCGATCAACTAAAGCTGCATGTCCAAAGTCCTGGGGTAACAGTGGTGCCTGGAGTGAGTGTTCAACGAGCATGGCATCGAGCTTTTTGGTAAGCCCGACTCTTTCAGTACGACACATAACGCGCTGCAGCTTTGCCTGCAAACGCTGCCGTCCGGCCTCAAGTTCAGAGAAATCTCCCTCTGCCAGGGCAAATAACGCCTGGCGAAAATTGCCGATATCTTCTTCCAGACTGCTGACGGCGGTATCGTTGTTGTATAAGAATTTCAAAGTCCTGATGAAATCGGCATAATGCTGGTCATCTGCCTCCAGGTCCAGAGTAAACATTTTATAGGGGGTAGCGGAGAGGAGCAAAATCCGGACTTCCGGATACTCAAAAAGTTTTCTGGCCAGCTTTGCCGCTTCGTTCTCACTATCCAACAGATCTTTAAATCTCTGGAACTCATCGAGGATCACCAGATCCGGCTGTAAAGCGGTCAGACAGGTCTCGGCCAACAGATATCGAAGCGTCCCGATGAGTTGATAGCGCTCCTGAGACCAAACAGCGGGTATGTGTTTTCTGATTCTCTTGAATTTCTCGGTATATTCCAGTAGCTTTTCCCAGAGGTGAGTATCTTGCCGGATAGCCTCTCTATAGGCCTGGGCCAACTCCTGATCGAAGCTCAGCTCGCGGTTAATCCACCTGAGCCAGGCTTCCCGGTTCCGGACCGTGGCCTGCAGCATTTTTTCGAGACCTCTGTGATTTATTCCCGGTTCCTGGCGGAGTATCTGATAAATAAGAATGCGCTCGTCGGCGATCCCACCTCTCCCGTGCAGTTCCAAGGCTGTCCCCGGGGTCATGCTGACGAAATTTATTCTGTTGGCCGACAATTCTTGCATCTGCAACGGCAGCAGCGTCAGCCTGGTAGGCCTGGCAAAGCTGTTATCCTCCCCGATACTTAGGCGTCTTAGGTTTTGCGCCGCAATGGCAGCATTGGAACAGATATAAACGATGTCCAGGCGATCTACGGTGTGCTGTAAGTGTTCGATGGCGCGGGCAATGACCCCACGCGCCACCAAGGTCTTGCCGAGTCCCACTTCGTCGGCCACTAAAAACCGGTTCGTCGCTTCCGGACCGTACAGGCGGTCAAAAACATAATTAACCGACCGCAGCTGAAAATCTTTCAGCTGCTTGAGCGCGGCGTCCGCCGTAAAGTGTTTACAGCTCATCTTTTTTCTCCAGAACAGCTGCCATGATCTGCCAAAGGTGCAGAAACTCGGGGGGAACAATGGGCTCGCTGGTTTGCGGCAGTTTATTGAGACGATCTATGAGCATACCGATATCCTGAAGTTTATTGGGGTTGCGGCAATAGGCCCGGACCAGTTCTTCGAGGAGAGGCAAAACTTCGGTGGCGCGGCGCCGCCAGTTGCCAGGAGTTAAACCGATAAGCGAGGCGGACAGGACCGTACCGAAAGGCATGTCGGCCACTTCATGTAACAGCATGAGGAGATAACGCATGAAACCTTGTTGATTACGGATCACGGTACGGAAAACAGCAGCATCCCTTTCGGCTGGCATCCCCTCCACTGGTAAGTTGAGGGTAAAGCGCAGGTTTAACCTTGGAAAAGGTGAGTTCAGCTCAAAAGCGATGAGGCCGGTAAGGGCTTGGGGCGAAAAAGTGCCCAGCAAGGCCTCGCCGGAGAGAAAGAGCCCCCCGATATCCCTGGCGTATTCAGACGGAACGGTGATGGGCCAGGCCCGGATGGCAGCGACCCCGGCAGGCTCGGCCAGTTCTTGGGTTTTTAAATGACAACGCCAACTTTCCTGCTCCTGCCCCTGGGCGCAGAAAACCCGCAGGTCGGCGGAACTCAACTCTTTTTGGGCCCTCTCCAGGGCACGGGTCGCTTGTTGCACTTCCGGATCAGGAGGGGGGAATATCCCGATATCTTGGTAAGGTTCGAGAAGTCTTCCCAGGCCCTCAGGATGAAGAATGTCGTCAATGCCTTTCACCTTACTGGTCTTGCCGCTTAACTCAACGAGGATCTCAATGTTTTCTGAACGGCGCAGAGCGGCGTCGGTGGCATTGGCTGATCCCATGACTAAGTGGGTGTGCCAGCCATTTTGAAAAATATAGGCCTTGGCATGCAATCCCAAGGTATCCTTAGAGACTAAGCCTTCCTGGTCTTCCCCATCCTCGGTTTCGGCAGCCTCCTGGAGGATCAGGCACTGCTTGAACCTGTTTCTCGTCTCCGCCGATAGCTCGGCCAGGGTTTCCGGCCGGGAAATAAGGGCCTCCGCAACATCCGTCTGCTCACAGAGTTTGGCAAGCGCCTGATTGTCACAGAAAGGCGAGATTACGACGAGACGACGAGCTTCCGGTGGCTGCCAGGGGCGACGTTTGCGCCCGAGGATATGGAACCGGATGGACTCAAATCCATGTGGCAGCTCCCAGTCGGTTCGGCGGACTTCCTCGGCAAGCAGGGCTGCTTGATGCTGCCGTGCCGCCGGGACTGGATTTCTGGCTAGCTCGGGCAAGGCCGCAATAAAGTCTGCCAGCTCCCGATTGACTGCTCGTCCCCGTCTGCCGGGCTGGCCTTCCAATTGCAGGGAGAGGTCCCAAGACCGGTCCATAGTAAGATTGCGAGAGAGAATGAGCAGGCGCAAGTGTGGCGGCTCTGCCGAGTCGGGGGCAACAAAACGTAGCAGCCACAACTTCGGGTGAAAGACGCCCCCTCGAGGTGCCTGAACCTCGATGACCATAGTCTCCAGAAGACCGAAGAGGATCTGATGGCTGGCCGGGACCTGAATCTTCCCCTGCTGGGTATAGACGCTCAATCGTGCTATGACCCGACGGAGGCCCTCCAACACCATGATCCCATTATCTTCCCTACCTTTGGCAACACTCCTTTCCCCTAAAGCTAAATGAACCGGTATCGTCAGCAGGGTGAGCGGGTCCAGGGAGTAAGTAGTGGCAATGGCCTGATCAAAGACCAGGCCCGGGGGCGGGGTCAAGGCGGCGGTATAGAGACTGCGTTCATCCGGCGCCAGCATCAGACTCTCCTTTGTAAGCCTTCCCACAGATCTTGCAGGAAAATTTGGGCGGTAGGCCACCGATAGGCCAGGCGACCCAGCCCGGAGGCACCGCGCCATTGCTCCAGAGCCCGGCGGTTGCGCAAGCGGGACCGCACACCTTTTAAGGTCTGTTCCCGGTGGCCGATAAGCCAGCGAGCTTCCTGATGATCCGCCAACTTGCCCTTTTCAGAAAGCACTAAGGCTACCCAGTTGGATACAAAGCGGCGGGTAGCAGGAGTTATGGTATGGCCCTGCCCTGTGGTCAGCTCCCAGAGGCGCTCTAAAGACCACTGTTGCAAGTCTTGCCAATCAAGTTCTTCCCCCCACTGCTGCAGCCTGGTCCGGTACTCCGAGATTTTCTCCTCCCAGTGGCGCAGTTCGCTCAACCTCAGATTATAGATTAAGGCGGCCCCGTGCATGATCTGCGAAAAGCGGCGGGCATGGTCCAGCAGTTCTTGATGATCACGGCGAAATCTGGCCCGCTCAGGATGCTCCCAGGGGAATTCCACCTTGGCAGGGGCACAGTGCCGGGCCAAAAAGGTCAGGAGACTGTTAGGGTGATGGCGTTGCCAGCAATCCAAAAGGAAGTTTGCCTCTTCCCAGGTCAGGAGAAAGTCGGCTCTGTGGGGAAAATCCTCCGGTGGAGCGGGCAGCTGCGGATGCCAGGTGAGGGTATGTGACTCCGCCGGCAGGAGAATCTCTTCCCCCCGCTGACGCCGGGCCCGTTTGTGCCGCTCCTGCTCCTCCCGTTGTTGATAAATCGTGCCAATAAACTGATGATATTCTTCCTGACTCAGATCCAGACGCCGGATTCCCCATCTACCCAAGCCGGCCCAATAGATTGAACCGGGCAGGCGCTTGAGTGCCTTGCCGGCTACGGCGCCAATGACCCCGTAGTTGTCGTCGGCAGACTGTAAAACCGTAATCAGATTTCTTTCCTGCTGTGCAGCCGTCCGGGCGAATTTATCCGGCCGCTCCCGCTTCTTCTCCAAGTCAGCATACATCCAAGGCACGAACAGCATGTAGCGCAGCCTGGTCTGGATGGTGCTGGTCCCTGGAAAGAGCTGGTCCGCAAAGCTGTCCCGGATACCCCCCAACCCCAACTCATCCCGACTTTCCTTTTCCTGAAACAGAGCCAGGATACGCCAGCTGCGCTCCCGCGCCGCCGGGTCGTGATCAATCCAGGTCAACGAGGATGGCACCTTCCACCTCCCGCTCTACGATTTATTCCTTGTCATCGGCAGAACCGCTCTGATTCTGAAAAGTAAATGAATGGGGGGGCATTGCTTATAGCCAATATATGATGAGATGCTCATCGTTAATCACAAACCTAAGGTTTGGATTTCAATAGCCATCCCCTAAAGATTTGACCCCCAGGTTGTTAAGTCGGAGCAGAGGCTTATCCAGTTTGGCATGGAGTTCTTCCCACGCCTTCAGGTCCTGGTTGTCAGGAGAAGGAAATCTGGTTGCTAATGTATCGAGGCCTCGTTTTTCTAAACGGTAAGCATAAGCGCTCATTTCACTGTTGAGCAGTTGGAGCCAAGCAAAGCCGAGGTTGAGGCGCGTCTTAAAACTTTGGCGAAGCCTACCCAGGTAAAC
>VGSX01000037.1 GCA_016874895.1 Deltaproteobacteria bacterium | reverse complement strand
CAAACCAAGGGAGTGGTGCCTTCAAAGCCTACAAAAAAGATTCAGTTTGAGGAAAACTTGTGCTATCTTGCGTTCAAGAAGGCGATGGGGTCACAAAAAGGGGAATTTCCTGGGGATATTATCCCGGACGGTAGGTCCCAAAACCATTTTTCAGCTGCGGGAGCCAAGGTTGCCGCATAATCTCGGATAAGGCTTCTTCCCGAAGATCTTTTTGACCCTCTCCTGAACTTTGGGCATACGGGTCATACCCCCCACCAAGATGACTTTGTCGATTTCCTTGGGCTTCACCTCTGCATCCTTGAAAGCCATCTCACAGGGATCTACCAGCTTGTCGATGAGGTCTGTCACCATGCTCTCGAGCTTAGCCCGGGTGAGCTTGATGAGTAGGTGCTTAGGACCCGAGGCATCGACGGTGATAAACGGCAAGTTGACCTCGGTTTCCATGAAGGTGGAAAGTTCGCATTTGGCTTTCTCAGCCGCCTCTTTAAGACGCTGTAGGGCCATGTGGTCCTTGCGTAGATCAATACCCTGTCCCTGCATAAATTCTTCGGCCAGGAAATCCAAAATCCGCAAATCGAAATCGTCACCGCCTAGATAGGTGTCGCCGTTGGTTGATTTGACTTCAAAGACGCCTTCGCCAATCTCCAGGATAGAGATGTCGAAGTTGCCGCCCCCGAAATCGAACACCGCAATGCGCTCGTCCTTCTTCTTTTCCATGCCATAGACCAGGGATGCTGCCGTTGGCTCGCTGATGACACGAAGCACATTGAGCCCGGCAATAGCCCCGGCGTCCTTGGTAACCTGGCGTTGGGCGTCGTTGAAATAGGCTGGCACGGTGATTACGGCCTCGGTGACCTTCTCTCCCAGATATTCTTCGGCGGTCTGCTTCATCTTGCTAAGGACCATGGCCGAAATTTCGGCTGGGGAATAGGTGCGGCCCCGAACCTCCACATGGGCGTAACCGTTGGCGGCCGAGACAATCTTATAGGGCAGGACCTTGAGGTCCCGCTGCACCCCTGGGTCGTTATATTTGCGGCCGATCAGACGCTTGATGGAGAAGATGGTATTTGAAGGGTTGGTAATGGCCTGGCGTTTGGCGATTTGGCCTACCAGGCGTTCTCCGGTCTCCGTAAAGGCGACCACTGAGGGGGTAGTGCGGGCTCCTTCCGCATTGGGGATTACCTTAGGCTCGCCCCCTTCAATAATGGCAACGCAGGAATTGGTAGTGCCTAAGTCTATGCCAATAACTTTGGACATTTTGACTTTCTTCTAAAAAATAGATTCAATTCTAGGCTATTAGTGGAAAATAGTTGAAAGGATTTTTCCTAATATTAGTGAAATTGGCCGTCTCGTAGTTTTGCGTAATTGCCGTCTTTCCAGAGAAAACGCATTATTGTTTCAAGTATGTGCACATTATTAACATCTCGGTACGACAATTGGGCGTAAGAATTTTTTTCCTTGGCAGCACTGATTTTAAAGTACCCTGAACCTGAACTTATAGATAACTCCTCCCACGAATAATGCATTGGCTCTGAAGACAATCCTAAAAACTTATATTTAGGGAGCAATATTCCTTCATTGTCTACCACAACGTCACCATAACGCAACTTTTCTCCTGACGAAAGGCGGGCAAGGGTATGACTAACCAACCGCGCACACACGGCTTTCCACAGTTTTTCGAGTATAAGTTCATAGCGCCTCATAACGATAGATTCACTCTCTAAGAATACTGCGCACTCAATTTCGACTGTGGTTTTGGGTGAGCCTGCCCAGATTGTAAAATATCGCCCGGTTCTTACACCGTATGTGTAACTCTTCAACACTCCCCATCTTACTCGGTCAACTTCATCTATTCGAACTGACTGCATCCAGCCAGGGCCAAGATAGGTAATGTTTTCAGTATCAATAATGACTCTATATTCTCCAAATTTAATATCAAGCGCAATTTCTTGTTCCCATTTTTCCTTTTCAGCCCGCACCTCAGAAAGGATTTTTTCCTTATTTTTTAAAATATCTTGAAGCGCAGTAATGTCTTCTTCAATCTTGGCTTCTAACTGTGGAAGATCACTAAAAAGTTCTGACATTAGCAAGGAAAGTCGGAGAGCATGTTCGTGAAGACCAAACTCATTAGCTAAAAATAATGACAGATTACGGACTTGCGCTGCAAGGTTAGCACTTGCTACTTCATCTATACCTCTAGTTTTGGCAATAAGCTGGATAGGTTTTGCAATCCGATCCCATTGGCGCAGTAGTTCTTCAAAACTGGTCATGTGCTTTAATAAATAATCTGGTCTATCGCTATTTTTTACTATATTCTCGATTGAGTCTTTAAGCTTGAGGATATGCTCTGTGAGATTATCGAGATGTTGTGCAACTTCAATCTGATATTTAGCAGTAAGTTCCTCAAGGAGAAGGGGCGCCTGATATTCACCATACTCCGTCAGTTCAATGGCTATTTCAGTAAGCGCCAAATCTGGCTCCCCAAGTTTATCGAGCCCTTCGCTTAGTGTGGTAACAAGGGAACCTCTATGTTCTGCAAGTGTCTGGGCAAGAATATCCACACTCTGAACCACAGGAAAGCCAGCAATACCTCTATCCTCGTTGATTAGATGTATCAAGTCCTCTATATCTACTTCCTCAAACTTTTCGATCAATGTCTGAATGCAAATCTTTATTCTACTTTCTTCGCTCTCCTCAATCTTGATACAGGAAATAGCCAAAGCCAGTAGGTTACAGGCTGATATTGCAGGCAATCCTTCAATAGTTGCAAAAAGAGGATAATGTCCATCCTTTGCTTGATTGATAAGATTTCGGGCCTTTGAAGGAGAGACGCCAGGTAACCAAGCAATCTCAGCCATAAGCCGCTGGCGGGGATTTGCAAGGATAATTCGTGCCTCAGTGCACTTCTGGGGGTTGGCGAAAAGACTGCGCTCCTCTGATAGTTCGATGAGGCGCCGTGAATTATCTCGAACAGAAGCATTTAGAAAGAAAAAAGGATTAGAGGTAAGGTCCATACACTTCCTCAAAAACCGATCTTGACGGCCTTATCCTCGAGGCTACGCGCAAGCACAGCAGAAAGAGCTTCGCTGGCAGACTCTTCGTCGATTTCCATCTTGGCGCCTTTGGCAGTTAGGCGGGCTGCCTCTCGAACAAAGTATGAAACATCCGAAAGCGGTCGTCCCGACAGTTTTACCGCCAACGCTTCCAGACCTAACTCCGAAGAATGTGGTTTGCCCTCCAAAAGCCCCGCCAGCACCGCTAGGACCTCCTCGGTTGTGGGCATTTCGACTTTGATGAGGTGGTCAAACCTCCCCCTCCGGAGAATGGCCGGATCAATCAGATCGGGGCGATTCGTCATCCCGATGATCAAGACCCCATGCTTCTGTGCTTCGGGAATTTTTCTCAAGAATTCGGCGACCTCCTCGATCCGATGATGGCCGCCAGCATCGCGCTCCGAAAGAAAAGCTTCCATCTCATCAATGATGATCACCGCAGGGCTTTGTTCCATCGCGGTCTTGAAGATATCAGCTATTTTCCGGCTGGTCTCATGAATATACATGCTTCCAACGCTACCGGAGTCGATGGTGAAGACAGGCCAGTCCAGGTATTCCGCCAGTTTTTCCACTGCATAGGTTTTGCCGCACCCTGGTGGTCCATATAGTACGAAAGAAGAGGGAGAATCAATGCCCATGGCCTGGTATCGCTCCGGATTTCCCACGATGTCTATGATGTGATCAAGGAAGAACAATTCCAGCTCCGACCGGCCAGCCAGGGTGAACCGAGCCTTAGGTCTGGTGGGTAAAAGCTCCTCGGGAGTAATAGCAGGCATTGCGGCCAAGTCTGGCACCGATTCTAAGCCCGCTGCGGTGATGACTCTTTCCAAGGCGTCCATCGATAGGCCAGGAACAAGGGATTTAAGGCGGCGCTTGGAAAAGCACGAGACCTCCACACCCCCGGACAAGTAACGGCCCAGCACCACCTCGTCCGGCAAGGCTTGGCTCATTATGGGGGTGGGGAGCAACAAAGAATACTTCTCCAAATAGACGGCTTCGGACAGCGGCGTATCTTTGACAGAAACCCTCGTGCGACGTAGAGCCGTGGCAAAGGCAAGAGCCTCATTGAGGTCAAAAGGGCGAGGGCAGGCAAAAACTGGCGCCAGGGCTCTCTGATCGTTGGTCAGATAAAAGAATTTTGCAGACCCGAACAGAACGGGCAGGAGAAGGATGTTATCGAGCAGCCCGTGGTGGACCCATAAGCGGTGCAAATCTTCTCTGGCCAACAAGGCTCGCGCTTCTTTGCCTGATAGTGCATAGATCTGGTAATACGTGCCATCATACTCCAGGCTACGTATCTTTAGATTTCTTTGCAACTCAAAACCCAGAGGGAGCCACGGATCTTTTGCCACGCCTAACCTCGCAGGATATTAACCAATTCCATTGTATCATCTATCCCTGCCGGTGAAATACGAATGCCATACAAAGCACCCACGATCCGCCTAAGTTGATCAAAATCATCAGTTCTTAGGGCGCGCAGGCCCTCTTGCGCTAACTGGGCGAAACGAGCTCTATCGGTAAATAGATATTCCTCTTCGGTAAGTCGTTTAAAGGTATCTACCACGAACCAATCTTGGCGCCATAGAATCTGCCAATTAATTTCGCGCATTTGGTCCAGGAGGTTCTCAAAATCTCCTGAGTCTTGTTCAATAGCCCGCAAGGCGGCTCGGGTTAGGTTCTCGAACGCCGTGATTTCTGTGGGTTTGGCGTACTGGCGGACATACTCCTGAAAAAACTGGTTAGGCTTTTCGAGTTCAACGGCGCGTATTTCTCTCAGGTGGTCTTTCCTCACCTTACTGAGAAGGCGTTTGGATTCAAGGACATTATCCATGCCCTGCTTGCATCTTTCGGGATCGGAGTCCTCAGAATTTAATGATAAAGCCTCAGTAAGCTTCTGTCGGGCAATCTCCAGCCTCTCATCGGCCACTTTTTCGGCTATCTCGTCAAGGCGGTGCAAGACACTTTCCCCTTCAGAGACAATTTGCTTGCTGGCGTTGGTATAGTCGATTTGTCCTTCCTGACGAGAGTAAAAATTGTGGCCAGGGTTGAAGGTGCAGCCCACATCAGGAACGGTGACGGTCATAGTAATATTCCCCGCATCTGTAACCTCATATTCGCAGATCAATTTTGCCCCCGCGGGTATCACACCTTCCTCGAAATCTTTCCCCGTTATCTTGAAGCAACCTATAAGCCGGTTGTCAGAGTAAGGCGATTCGATTTCCCCTTCCCAAAGCTTAAAAAGAATCGCACCTGGACCTCCACCCCGGATCGATTCCTCTGACCGGAAGATTTTCTGGCCTTTTTTAGGCAAGGGGTCGCCAGCTCGCACCAGGTATTCAAGGCCCACTTGTCCGCCGATTTTGTCTTTAGCGGCCACCCCAATGGAGTGCGAAGCAGGAATGGCATCAACGGTTGCAGCAGTTCTGCTGATGACAAGAGTGTCTTGGGGCAAGGATATCGGCCCTCCAGCAGGGTCGAAAACGAAAACTTTGAACTTATTATCCCCTTTTCGTGAAAGGGTAAGAGCCACCGTTGCTCCATCCATAAGTTCTTGGCGACCAGACGACCACCCGGAATCAAGGCTGTCAATCTGGAATTTGCTTCCCTCAGCCACCTTTCCCTGTGTCTGGATGACTACCAAAGACTTGACGTCTGGAGTCCGGGCCTGATAGGTGAAGACCACGTGGAATGGACCACCGGCAGAGAGCGTCCCTCTGGTGCTTTTACGCTCCCGGGATTCTGTGTCCCAGTTGATGGACTCCGCAAACAGGGCTGCCCCTTCAGCTACGGCGGTCATGGGGTCGACCTCGGTGCTCCCGGGGATTCCCAGTTCGGAGCACACAATCTCTCGCAGTGGCTTATACTGAGTAGGCCCTCCGATGAAGACGATCCGCTCAATATCATTGGTGCTGAGGTGGGCTTTTTGAAGAATTTCTTTGGTGACTTCCACTGATTCAAGGACTTTTGGTCGAATCAAGGAATCCAACTGAGTGCGGTTTATCGGGACATCGATGTAGATTTCTTCTCCGGCTTCATCGGTGATCCTGACCTTTTCCTCTGAAACCATGATATTCGCTTCGTTTTTTGCGGACAACTCGATCTTTGCCTTTTCAGCCGCCAACTCGGCGAGCCGAAATAGGAGTTTATAGCGGGGAGAGGTGGTGACGTTTTCAGGTAGCTTGAATTTGTCCATGAGCCATGGTGTCACAATCTCTTCAACTATGGCCTTATCGAAGTCTCGCCCTCCACACATTTCCTTGCCGCCATGCTCCAGCAGGCTGACTCGCCCTGCTACGATCTGAGCTAGGGAGACGTCCAAGGTGCCTCCCCCCAAATCATAGACGAGGAACATGCCATCCAAGCGGCGGGAGCGCATCACGCTCATGACGGTTGCCACCGGCTCTTGCATCAGGGCCACCTTCCCGATCCCGGCCATTTCAGCTGCAGAAAGAGTGGAGTCCTTTTGCATCTGGTTGAAGGCAGCCGGCACCGTGATCACTGTGCCAGTCTCTGGGTTATTCCGGACCTCTTCGGGGAGGTAGCCGAAAAGCACCCTCAAAATCTCGGCGCTGCATTCCTCGGGAGTCATCTTGATACTCAATTTCCGGAAATAAATCGGCGTTGAAGACCCCATGAGCCTCTTGAAATTCGTTGCCGTATTATCTGGATCATGTGCCGCCATATCATAAGCGTAGGCTCCATAATAGCGGCTGCCGCGCCGGTCGATATGAATAGCCGAGGGCGTGGCGAATTGTTGCGCCGGACTCTTATAAGTTGTTAATGATTCCCCATCATAAGAGCAGATAACACTGTTAGTTGTGCCAAGGTCGATTCCTACGAATTTAGTCATAAATCAACTCTCTTTAATATGGCTGAGCCCATCCTGAGAAGTCCAGTTTTTCCCATCACCACCGGCTCTAACATCACATCAATAATGAGCCGGTCATTGTTGTTGAAATCACTTAGATTAATGGCCTTAATGGGAAGCCTCGGGTCAAAGGGCTGTCCCTCAAACGCTACGAGAGACACACCAAACAGTTTGAGGTTATCCTCGATTTGCTTAAGAAAGTAATTTAAAGGACTCAGATACTTGCTTTGTTGGGAGGCATCGAGCTTCGAGACGGCCCTGGTATAAACACGGGCGAACCGCCAACCTTCGACGCAAATGTTAATAAGACTTTCGACCCCAGATTTAGGCAAAGAAGATTCTGATTCTGTTTGGTTTTCCATGATCCACCCGTAGCCTGGGCCTAAGGCCGATTGAAGATAGGAAAATTAAGTTGAAATGCCTATCTCCCAAGCACTCGGCTATTGGCACTATTGGCGCTAAGATAAATTATTAAATTACAAGCCTTGATACTTTTATGAGCTCAGGTTTGGCTAATCATTTAAATTACCAAAAATATCAGTGTGTCCAGATACCTGATCATTAAAGGGTTGATCATGCCGAATTACAACCACCCTATAACCCTTCTCCTGTAAGGCTTCCCTTACTTGCTTGTCCTGCTGGGCCTGGTGGGGATTATCATGCGGCGGGCCATCGACGAAGATGCATACACCAGGAATACGGTCCCGCTTATAGTAGAAGTCCGGCTGCGTATGAACATCCTGGTCTGGGCGAAATTGGGCGAAATCAGGAAGCCTAAGTTTTTGAATATAAAGGTAGTCAAGGAATTCCCGCTCCAAGCTGGAAACGGGGTCCAGGTTATCCAGGAGCCATTGATACTGCTCATCATAACTCCTGGCGCCTGCGGCTCGGAGAACTTTAGCCTTAGCAAGTTGCAGCAGAAAATCCCGTACCAAGAATCGGTCCAGGAAGCGGTGGTCCGTCTGGTTGGAGTAGCTGAGCAAACAGTCATAGCAGGCCGGGCCACAAGGCTCTTCCCTTTCCTTATCCTCTTCTCCGGTATCCGGATTAAAATGGCAAATTCTTAAGGCTTCTCGGGCGATTTCCGCCAGCGACCGGGGTTCGCTAAGAATCCGCTCCCAAACGCCTGTACCCCCTTCCGCGGCTTCCCAGAGCAATATCCGTTGGTGTTCATCCCGACCAATCAGTTCCGCGGCCACTTCCTGTTCTTCCACCTGATAATTAACTTGAATGCCACGCTGCAAGGCATAGGCCAGCGTTTTGAGGAATGGGAGTGCTGCGGCCTCTTCAGTTAAGGGGCGAAACAGCAAGATGTTCCGGTTATCCGTGACATAAGGTTTCAGGCCAGGAATAAGGACAATCTTCCCCCCCGAACCGCCTCCATTTTCTTCTTGCTCAACTTCTCCGCCCAGCCATTTTCCGTTTACCGCATCGAGATTAAAGCCATTACGTTCTTCGGAACGCCGCCAGCCGTGGTTAATGCGCCACAATTCAGCCTGGGGGACATAAGTCATCTCAAGGATGGGGTCTGACCCGTTCTCAGGTTGAACATTGACCATTTGGGGCGAGGTGCCAGGGGAAAACCAGAAATGGGTGGTTAGGTGATAACCTTCTCGTGCCCTTTCCTCCTCTTCGGAGGTAATGCGGACCCACCTGGAGGCTCTCACCGTTGGTTGGTCAAGGAGTCTCTGGGGAAATTCCGAATTGTTGCCGTCCATCCGGGTGCCGCAATGATGACAGAGGTCAACCGCAGCTTCGTCTCTGGGGTGGATATAACCACAGACCAAGCACAATTTCGCCCGGCATACACGGCGGTCAATATCTCCACCTGGCATCCGGCAAGCCGTCACCCTATGCTTCCTTCCTTCATGGTAGATGACGTTTTGCGGCCCAAATTCTGCCAAACCCAGGAAGCGAGGTCGGTCAATAGTTTCAGTCCGCACGCCGGTCCACACCAAAGCCCTTAACGGTAGTCGGGGGAAGTTATATCCGGGGAGGAACCCTTCCGTTGCCAAATAGCGGTAAGGATAAAAGTCTGTTTCGGTAACCTGCTCGCCGCGGTTTAAAAGTAAATCGATTTCCCGGAGAGCCTCCTGTTGTTGCCTTTCGGCTTCTTCCCGTTCCCTTCTCCCCAAACGGGGATTGTCGATCTTGCGCCTGGCCGCATCCCGCTGTTCCACTGCTGCTTTATACAACTCCCGCCAGCGATCCAGGGACCTATTAAAACCTTCAGGTGCGACTCGAACCGTGTCCACCAGCCACTGTGGGCTAAACCAGGTTGCTTTAGTAATCGGTTCTCCTACCAAAGCCACGATTGCCTGGAACGCGGCTATCACCTCCTGCTGGCGAGGTTCCGATAAGTTCAGTGCGGCTGCTTTCTCGGGCAATAAAGGATAGTTCGGGGAATTAAGGTCAAGGAGATCGACCATGGAACTTCCCATATTCAATCCGGCCATTGCCAGCCAGACCGAATGGAGGTGGGCTTCCACCAGGTCCTTGCTGCCCAGGTCCATCCTGGGTGGGGCCACTGAACCGGCTATCATTCGAGTTTTGTGCCGAAAGAAGTACTGATCGTGGGCATTGCCATAGCTGCTGAACGCGAGTACCAGGGCCGGCTTTCCCCCTCGCCCTGCCCGCCCGCTCCGTTGGGCATAGTTTGCAGGGGTGGGGGGTACATTGCGGAGGTGGACAACCGTGAGGTCGGCAATATCTACCCCCAACTCCATGGTAGGCGAACAAAACAGCGCGGGCAATTTCCCTTCACGAAAATCCTTCTCCCGTTCAATACGCCGGTCGATCTGGATTTGTCCGGTATGTTCTCCTCCGATAATCCCGGTCAGCCATTGAGCTTCTTTGGCGTAGAGGTCCTCGAAGAACCGGTTCGGTTCCCTTTTGATATGTTCCTCGCGCCTCAAGTAGAGAGATTTGGCCCGCACCGGGTCCGGTCCCGGCGCTTTACCGTCACCCTGCTCCCATCGCAAGGCCCCGGCCCTAATCTGTATTCCATAATCAACGCCATTCCGGGTGATGATCGAAAAGATATGCCCCCCCAATACTGATACGATATGGAGGATCAGAGCCTCCACCTCTGGGCCGCTCAAGTCAGCATCCCGCCCCCAGGTATGCCGGGAACGAAGATAGCGGCCAATGGCAGAGCGAAAACCCAGGCGGATGCTGGCCGTGTCATTTCTGTGGTTAGGAGGACCTTGAGGCAGGATCGCCACAGTTCCCCGGCGTAAGCGCTCATTTTTGTCAAAAGTCCAGGGCTCCCGCAGCCACTCGTTCGCCCGGTTCACCAGGGAGCGGGTATGGTCTTCTTCCAGAATGCCCGCATCAAGGGCCAGCACCCCTCGCAAGTAATCTAACACCGCCTGGAGGATTGCCTCCCTCTTGGCGCCATCCACCTCGGAAATGACCGGGACATCAGCCCATAAGGACTCATCCTGGGCCAGTTCGGTCAACCCGTCATATTTGATCCGCAGGAGTCCGCATTGTTCCAGGTTAGGTTGGGCAATCCGCCAGGCCCGGGCCAGGTCTTCCAGGACCAGGTAATCAATCAGGTCCACCATGGCCTTTTTAGCGGAGTTAAACCCAGGCCCGCCGGGGACCGGAAACTTCATGAAATCCTCGGGCTGGGGATTCAGGGCCTGGAATATGGCCGGACCCAAACGGTCCAGGGTCAGGGCCCCCTCTTGCTCCAGGGCGCGAACTAATGCGCCCCGGAGTAAGATCACCTGGGTAAAATCATTCAGATGGCCCGCCTGTAAAGAAGCATCCTGGCGGTTGTCGGTGAAGCTCAACACCTTGCGGGCAGCCGGATCGATGGCTTCATCCTGCCGCATGGCTACTACCGCCGCGGTGGAAGTGATCGTGGTCGCGGTAGAGCGCCCCACCTGGCTTAAGGTGGACAGCTTGCGGTAGTCGCTTTTCTCCCGGAGATCATAGGCCGCCCGGCATCGGAGGCAGAGCATCAAGGGGCGCGGCTGGAACCATCCGGCCTGCGCCCCTGCTTTAAGTTCGGGGGTTAGAACGCCGTCCGGCGTCACCCAGTAAGGTTGGGGCACATGATCAGCATAATTTCTTTTGGGTCTAACGCCGCCTTTGCGCATTTCCAGCCAATTCTCCGGGAGGTCATCCAACTGGCCTTCCCATAGTTCACCGTCTTCCAGGGAGAAAAATCCCGGAGTGCCGGAAATATCCTCGTCCGACACGGTGAGCAGGGGTGACCGGGGAACCAGCCGGGTTGTCGCCCCTTCACTGACCATGGACGCCAGGTAATACTCCTGGCCGCATTCCCGGCAGAAGGCCAGAGGGAACAATACCTTTTCCTGCCCTTCTTCTTGGGGGACCACGTAATGCCCCGCGGTGGTCAGGTAGCGGTCTCCCGCCGGTTCCAGGGTAGTGTAAACGCTGCTCCCCGAAGCCATGAATTGGTGCAGCCGAAAAGCGAATACCGGTTCCCCGGATGGGAGTTGCGCCGCGTTCCCTGCATCCAGGACCGCCTTTAAGCGTTCCAGACAAAGGGACTCCTCCAGGCCGGTTTTTTCCACCAGGAGTTTCAATCCTTCGCTGAAGGCAATGGGAGTGCGGCGCACCAGCCGCCCATCCTCCACTTGCAGGCCAAAGGTTTCTTCCACCCAGGCGGCCAGGGGGTGATGGGTTACTGCTTCTAAAGTCGGCTCCGGTGGGGCAAGCTGGACTGCGGCCCGAAGTTCTTCCTGGTTTTGGGGAGCCGGAACTGCGGCAACCCTTTTGAGGGTTTCATCCACCACGTTGGGGACAGGGGTGCCAAAAAGCTGCGCCCCCACTTCCGCGATGCGGCCGCGCCGGGCCTCCCGGTCCCCTTCCGTGACCAAAGTGGCCGAGGTCCCTACAAACTGGAGGTCCGGGCGGCCCGCCCGTTGCCGCACCCGGCGCATGAGCATGGCCACGTCCGCGCCCTGGCGGCCCCGGTAAAAATGCAGCTCATCCATCACCAAATACTTGAGTTCCCGGGTGGCCTGCCGCACCAGGGTCCGCTCGTAGGGCCGGATGAGCATGTATTCCAACATCACGTAGTTGGTGAGGAGAATATGTGGGGGATCGCTGAGGATGGCGTTTCTATCTTCCTGTTTTTCCTGGCCGGTGTAGCGGGCGAAACGCACCGAACACTCCGGCCAGTTCTTTTTAAAGCGTTCCAGGGCCTCCAACTGGCTGTTGATAAGGGCGTTCATGGGATAGACAATGATGGCCCTCACCGAGTGCCGGTCCGGGTCGTTTCTGATGATATGGTCGAAAATGGGAATCAAATAGGTGAGGCTTTTGCCCGAGCCGGTGCCGGTGCTGACGATATAAGGTTCGCCCCTCCGGGCGATCTGAAGGGCTTCTTCCTGATGACGGTAAAGACGCAGGCTTTCCCCAAAGAACCGGGCCGGCTCCGGGGTCACCACTCCCTGGGCGGCCAGTTCCCTTAGAGTCGGCCCCGGCTCATAGGCTGGATTGAGTTGGAGCACGGCGTCGGGCCACATCTCGCCGTCGGCCAGGCGCTCTTTCACAAAATCCAAAAGCCGGTCATCCAGGATATTGATGAAGCTCTCGAAATAGTCCCGGTATTCGGCCACTACCCGGTCCCGGAGGGCGAAAATATCCATCTAATCACCTGGTTGAGGAGGTATTGGGAAGGAAGGGAAACTCAGTAAACTTCTGGCGACGCGAACAAAGGTGGGGGAGCGTACCAACCGCCGCCTCACCCCAGTATCTCCTTCAGCAATTCTTCGGGAGACGCCTCCCGGAACTCCCCGGCCTCAAATTCCTTCCTGGCCGCGGCATTTTCTTGGGCCAGTTCATCCCGGCGCTCATCTATGAGACGGCGCTGCAAGACCTCGATCAAGGCTTCCTTTTCTTCCAGGCTAAGCCGGTCGGCGGCTTCCAAAACCTCGCCAAAAACTGCTTGCTCCTCCATGGCTGACCCCTTAAAAAAACGAAGAGCAAAATCGTGCTTTGACTTTATGGGAAATAACGATAAATGTCTTTCCGGTGGAGAATGCGGACAAACGTGACGGTGTCGCCTGCGATGACCAGGCCCAGGCGATAGTCTCCCAGTCGGAGGCGGTAATGCGCCCTTCCACCTGATAGTTTTTTAAGAGAAGTTATTTCTTGGATATCCCCAGCGCCTTCAATTTCCTTTATAACTGCCCTCACCCGTTCAAACACGGCTTTATCCTGAATCTGCCGCAGGTCTTTGGCAAAGCTCTTCTTAAAGACGAGTTTCACGCCTGGCCTGCGATAATTTCGAGGATTTCTTGCCGGTCGGCTTCGGGGGACTCCTCACCCTCCTGGATGGCCCGGGACAGAGCCAGGTCCTCAAAAATTTCCAGGAGCAGTTGGGAGAATTCCTCCCGGTGCTCTTCCAGTACTTCCAGGAGGGTTTCCTTCAACAGGGCTTTGAGTCTGGCTTCATCAAGGGAAGCTTCCATCATGCGGTCCTCCTGAAACTCTTTACATCCCCCGGTATTTTTCTCAGTGCGCCAGGGCGATATTTTGAATGCCGATAAATTCCGCCTCCAGCCGGGGTTCGCCATCTTCCAGCAGCATTTCGATCACTTCCCGCAGGTTGGCGTTCAGTTCGTCCAGGTTGGCGGCCTGGGTGTGCGCTCCCGGAAACCCCGGAACATAGCCGACATACAAACCGGTCTCAGGACATCTTTCAATAATGGCGGTATAATTTTTCATGGCTCGCCCCTCGTAATCAATATATATGCTTAATAATTCGCCGCGTCAACTTTCCCGTGGGCCAGGCGCATGGGCGGCGCGGGGGTCGCCCGGGGGCGGGTCAAGCCGGGTGCGGTACGGTTCGCCGGTGGACATGGATCGTTGCAGGTCGTCATAGATTTCCTGGATGACTCGCTTGGTGCGGTATTCGCCGTATCGGGCTTCGTCCTTGCGTTTGACGATGGGGAAGGTGTCCAGGATGTAGTCCGCCTCCTCACGGCTGAGGCCGTAGAGGTGGAAAAAAGCAGCGTCCAGTTCGCACCGGAGGAGAAAGCGCCGGTCTTCGTCCCACTGGAAGGGCGGACCAATGTAACCAAAATCTTTAGCAAAAGACTCAAGGTCCCATGATGTATAGCAAAGTTCTAGAACCATTTTTCCGATAGTTTCAGATAGTTTCATTTCATGGTTGTAAGGTATTATTGGTAATTGGTTCATAGTGTAAAAATTAAGACTGTTACCACCAAGTTTTTGTCTTGCTATATAATCTAATGGAAAAGAATTCAAGCATGCAAGAAGAAACATAACTTTTTCTATTCGGGTATCTTTAGTGAAAAGGATAATATGAATAGTATCAGTTATAGCTACTTTAGGCAATATTGTTGCTATAACTGTTCTCTCATTCGTCGAGCTTGTAATTTTTTTGTATACTGGAAACCATAATCTATTATAATCTTTTTGATTACACCAATTATCAACTTCAAGGGAGTTGACCCATGCCCTGGGTTGGGGAAAACGATTATGGTCTTGATGTTCAACTATTCCAATTAATTGCGGCTGAGCTGGTCTTGCTAAGGCTGAGGGAGAAATTATAATGTCCGCAAAGCGATGATCAAATTGCATAAAAGTTTTGCCTTCGTATAATGGAAGGAATGTGCTTCCTTCTTTTTTATAAATATTTCCTTGTAATTGATATTCTTGAAATTCAAGATAATTACTTTCGGTAAATAGGTGTGCTGCTATCATAGAATGAAACATCGTGCTTTGAATAATATGACATTCTTTTATTTTATCGGATTCTGAAAGTAACACTGGAATTCTTCTATAGATTGCTCTTGTAATCTCTGCATCATTTTTATTACGGAAGAGAGGACAAGTATGTGTATTAGGGTTTAAAAGGGAAATATCATCCCGGCTCAGGACAAAACGCCGGGCGTCATCCTTGAGGTCCGTCACCTGCTGCAAGAAGAAGGCGAACTCCGCTCCCCGGCCCTCGGGCCGCCCGTCGCCTGAAAGAGTGAGAAGGCAGAACTTATAACTGCGATGAACCCCAGGAAATATACCTTGCCGGTTCTCAAAATCAAACAGGCTCACCAGGGTGCGGGTATCCATCAGTTTCTGGAAGAAGAACTTGGTGGTGTCATCCGTGGCAATACCGGTGGGAACAATAATCCCAGAGCGTCCCTTCCTAGAAATAAGCTGGCGGGAAAGGTCAGCAAAAACCTGATAAGTATTAATATCTCCGACCGCACTCAGGGGAAATCTGCCAGAGTTTCGTAGAAAATGGCTCTCACATTCAGCTATCCTTTTTGCAGTGAGAAAATCAGTCCAAAGTGAAGGATTTTTTTTAGGCAATTCAGCAATAAGACGTTTTCGAATCGAAGCATTCGTGCATTGCGCAATCTCCAAATCCCTTGCAACAAAGAATTCCTTCTCTTGAAGTTTAATTCGCTCCCAGGGGGGATTGCCCAGAACCACATCAAAGCCCCCGGCGGCGAAGACTTCGGGAAATTCCAAGGGCCAGTGAAAGAAACGGTTGAAGGCCGACAATTCCCGCGCCTTCCCCACCACCTGGCCGTGGGCCGTGGCGGGCTGGCTCAGGTAACCCCAGACCATGGCCGTGGTGGGTGCTAACGGGGTCCGCCCAGAAGATGGCCCGGTCAGGTGAGAGAAGAAGGCCGCGGTCCAGAGGTCGCAAGCCACCTGCAACTGGAGCCAGGTGCTCCCCCGACGTAGCGCCTCATATAATTCGGACTTGGCCTGCACGTCCCGGGGGGTGAGTTCGGCCAATTCTGCCAGGGCCGCAAAGTCCGGGGCCAGGGCCCGGGGGCCGTCGGCGGCCTGGGCCAGTTGTTCCTGAAAGAGAGAGGCTTGCCGCTCCCGCTCCTCCTTATTGCGCCGCTTGTATTGGGCGGCGGCTTGCTTATCATCCCCGGTGACCGGCTTATAAGCGTCATCCGGGATGCCGTCTTCAAGCGCCGCCAGGTCCATGACCCCCACCAGGCTGTCGCCGCACTTGACGTGGTGGTCCAGGAAGCTCAAGGGCAGGCCGGCGCAGTGCCCCTCCAGCCACAAAGCCACTTTGCACAGGTCCACGGCCAGGGGATTCTTGTCCACGGCATAGAGGCATTCCCGGATGATGTCCCGCACCGCCTCCCGGTAGGCCTCCGGTGCGGGTTCCGCCTCGCCGGTGCGGATGCGGGCCAACTCCTGTCCCAGGCGGCGGGCCGCGGCCAGGAGAAAATGGCCGGACCCGGAGGCGGGATCACAGATTTTCAGGCTCCGCAAAGCCGCCTCTTTTTCCTCTGGGGTGGAGGCCGCGGCCAGGCGCTTTTCCATCACCGGCGCCAGGGCGCTTTCGATGAGTTCCCGCACCAACTCCGGCGGGGTGTAGTAGGAGCCGGTCTGTTTCCGCTCGCTGCCCCAGGCCAGTTCAAAGCGGGGCGGATCGGCCAGGGAGATCTGGGGATGGTAATCCAGCAGGCTCTCATAGATGGACCCCAGTTCCTCCGTGTCCAGCCCGGCATAATTAACCCGGCGGCGCACCCCGCGGTCGGTAAAGGTGGAAAGATGATACAAGGCCTGGAGGAGGCGGGCGTTTTCGCAAGAAGCCCCTTCCAGGTCGGGGCAGGCAAAGGGGCCGAACAATTCGCCGTCCAGGGGAGCCAGGCCCAATTGCCGGGCCGCGGCTTCACTCTGCAATAACCGGAAGGTCTGGCGCAACCCCACCCAGAGGTCGCTGAACCGGTCATCGGCAAACCGGCGTTCGCAGCGCTGCCGCAAGCGATTGATGCTGTAGTAGCGTGTGTAAATCTCCTGGCGCTCCGGGTGGGGGGCTTCCGGGGGGAAGAGGAGGCGGCGCTCCTCGGATACCATCAGGAAGAGCAGCCGGTAGACCAGGCGCAGCAGTTGGCGGTAATATTCTTCGGGGCGCAACCGGCCTGATTTCAGGGCCTCACGCAACGCCTGGCTGTCCGGGTGGGCCAGAAACGCGGTCCCCAATTCCTGGATAGCCACTTCCACCCCTTCCCGCAGATGTTCCCGGACCCGGCCTCCTTCATCCAAGCCCTGCTGGTAATACTTCTCCAGCCAGCATTCATGGGCGTCGGGCGCACCTAAAGGAAACCGGGTGCGGTGCAGGAGGCGGTAGAGTAAGACGAATTCGCTGTAGAGGTTGCTCTCCACCATTGCCCTGAGGTCGAATTCCACATAGGTGGGCCGGGCCAGGCGAGCAGTGTTTCTGAGCAACCGCAGTTTGTCGCCGTTGGTGACCAGACCCCAAAGGGTGTCCGAGCGGTTCAGGTATTCCTGGACCAGGGCGTGGGGGCTGCGGCTGCGGCGGGTCTCTCCCCTTTTGTCCAACTCCTGGTTATCAGCAATGATGTGGACCGGCGGGGCTTCCGGGTCAGGGCCGGCCCGGTGGGAAAAGTCAAAGGTGTCGGCCCCGGCAGTGGCGGCCCGGCGTTGATACTCCAGGCTGAATCCCAGGCGCTCCAGCAAAGGGACCACCCAGCTTTCCCGGGTCAGGGTGGTTCGGCTTTCCTTGGAGAATCTCAGGCGGCGCTGGTAAGCATCCCATTGGGAGCGAATGTCCGCGAAGGCCGCCTGCATCTCATCACTGAGGCGTTGGCCGCTTTTCAGGCCAAAATCTTCCGGGCGCTGCCCGGCGGTTTCTACGCCCGCGGCGAGGCGTTCCAACAGGTCCGCAGGGAACAGGGCGCCTTCCGTGGTGATGGCGGTGAAGGCCATTACTGCCTGCCTCCCGGAACCAGGACATAGCAGCCGAGGATGTCCGGCGGCGTGTGGGGTTGAATGGTGAGCTTGGGGGCTTTGACCAGCTTGCGCAGCCGTTGGTGAGATTCCTGCAACCGGCGAACCCGCCAGGAGACCAGGGGTGCGAACCAATCGCCTTCTTTGAGCATATCCAAGGCCCAGGCGACATGGGTGGACCGTTCCGGTGGGGGCATATTGGCAACCGGACGGGCGGCTTCCAGAAGTTGGCGGGGGGCCTCCTCCAGAGGCTCCAGCCAAACGATCTTACCATCCTGGCGCTGGAACCCGGCGAGGATGATTTCTTCGGCAAACTCTTCAACCTGCTCTTTTAGCAGGTAGCGGCACCGGAGAAGGAGAATGCAGGTGCGGTGGCGCACGGCATTGGTATAAATCGCGCCGGCCCGGGCAAAGAGGTCGCTTGGCTTCGGGGCGAAGGCCTGCCCTAAAACCTCGCTGCAATAGGCTTCGATTAGGGGGTGGGTGCGGCCCAGGTACATCGCGGTTTCGTCTTTCAGCCGATCAAAGGTCACCCGCAGGGGAAATTTATCGCCCATCAAGGAGGAGAGCTTTTGCTGTAAATCTCCGGGAATAAGGCTAAAAACTCCATCTTTCTCTGCGGGAACCAACTTCCCGTTAAAACGTTGGGCAGCATCGGCCAAGAATCGCTGGACAGCCTGTGGTTCACCCAGGACCGGATCGGTAGCTTCCAATTCTTGGGCAACTTCCTGGGGCTGAATGCCGTGTTGGGAGAAGTAAGCCCGCTCTTTGCCTTCCCGCTCGGCAAAGGACTCCCATTCGGTGTGGAGGCGGCTCACTTCGGGATCGGTAAATCCTAAGGCAAGCTGCACCCCTTGGGGCTGGCGGCGCAGGAGGACGCTATCCACCACGGCTTCCAGCACCTGTTCGGCCTGGGCGGGCACCGGGACCGAGATACCCAAGCGGCTGCGGATGGTTTTGGCCTTGCGCAGCAGCACGTCCAGGACCACGAGGTCAACCTGGTTGTCCGCGCCATAGAGCAGCACGGTCTTGACCACCTCCCGGC